>NZ_JAKRNG010000006.1:0-122658 GCF_022347125.1 Helcobacillus sp. ACRRO | reverse complement strand
CGCGGGGAGGGTGCGCGCTCGACGGGGCGGCGCGGCCGTCGGCGTATAGAAGCAGCCTGTTCGGTATAGCGGCCTGGTGTGCCGCTATACGCCGATGCTCGCCCAAACGAAACCGCCCGGCCCACCCCGTAAAGGGGCAGAACCGGGCGGTTCCCGTGGCTCAGTCGGCCGGCACGAGCCGCGAGGCGAACGCCGAGGCGAGCGCCGACCGGTCGGGCTGAGCGGTGAGTGACCCCGAGGGGATCACATCATGCCGCCCATGCCTCCCATGCCGTCCATGCCGCCTGCGGCAGCAGCCGGATCGACCTTCTCCGGCTTGTCCGCGACCACGGCTTCGGTGGTGAGGAAGAGGCCGGCGATGGAGGCGGCGTTCTGCAGAGCGGAACGGGTCACCTTCACCGGGTCGAGAACGCCTGCAGCGATGAGGTTCTCGTACTCGCCGGTTGCAGCGTTCAGGCCCTCGCCCACGGGCAGGCCCTTCACCTTCTCCGCCACAACGCCGCCCTCGAGGCCGGCGTTGACGGCGATCTGCTTCAGCGGTGCCTCAACACCGACCTGGACGATCTTCGCGCCGGTCGCCTCGTCGCCCTGGAGGTCCAGGGTCTCGAAGGCTTCCTTGCCGGCCTGCAGAAGGGCCACGCCGCCACCGGCGACGATGCCCTCTTCGACAGCGGCCTTGGCGTTGCGCACGGCGTCCTCGATGCGGTGCTTGCGCTCGTTGAGCTCCACCTCGGTGGCTGCGCCCGCCTTGATGACGGCGACGCCGCCGGCGAGCTTCGCGAGGCGCTCCTGGAGCTTCTCGCGGTCGTAGTCCGAGTCGGAGTTCTCGATCTCAGCACGGATCTGGTTGACGCGACCAGAGATCTGGTCGGCGTCGCCGGCGCCCTCAACGATGGTGGTCTCGTCCTTGGTGACGACGACCTTGCGGGCACGGCCGAGGGAGTCGAGGTCCGCACCCTCGAGGGTGAGGCCGACCTCCTCGGAGATGACGGTGCCGCCGGTGAGGGTGGCCATGTCCTGCAGCATCGCCTTGCGGCGATCGCCGAAGCCCGGTGCCTTGACGGCGACGGACTTGAACACGCCGCGCAGCTTGTTCACCACGAGGGCCGGGAGGGCTTCGCCGTCCACGTCCTCAGCGATGATCAGCAGCGGCTTGCCGGACTGGATGACCTTGTCCAGGATTGGCAGCAGGTCCTTCATGTTGGAGACCTTGCCGGAGGTGAGCAGGATGTACGGGTCCTCCAGGACCGCTTCCTGACGCTCGGCGTCAGTCACGAAGTAGGGCGAGATGAAGCCCTTGTCGAAGCGCATGCCCTCGGTGAGCTCGAGCTCCAGACCGGTGGTGTTGGAGTCCTCAACGGTGATGACGCCTTCCTTGCCGACCTTGTCGAGGGCTTCGGCGATGAGCTCGCCGATGGCCGGGTCAGCAGCGGAGATGGCGGCGGTGTTGGAGATCTGCTCCTTGGACTCGATCTCCACGGCCTGGCCCACGAGCTTCTCGGTGACCGCGGTGACGGCCTTGTCGATGCCGCGCTTCAGAGCGATCGGGTTGGCGCCGGCGGCCACGTTGCGCAGGCCCTCGCGGACGAGTGCCTGGGCGAGGACGGTGGCGGTGGTGGTGCCGTCACCGGCGACGTCGTCGGTCTTCTTCGCGACTTCCTTGACGAGCTCCGCGCCGATCTTCTCGTACGGATCCTCGAGTTCGATTTCCTTCGCGATGGACACGCCGTCGTTCGTGATGGTCGGGGCGCCCCAGGACTTCTCCAGGACGACGTTGCGTCCCTTCGGGCCCAGGGTGACCTTCACGGCGTCTGCGAGCTGGTTCATGCCCGACTCGAGACCGCGGCGAGCTTCCTCGTCAAAGGCGATGAGCTTTGCCATGTGGAAATTCTCCCGTGTTCTGTTCTGGTTCCGGAGCGATGCCCGCGACGGACGATGGCGCCCGGGGCGTTCTGGTCACGCTCGGGCGGCATCTCACCGCTGCCGGATCTCCTGCCGACGGGTGCAGCGCCCCCGGTTCCACCCGGCGGATCCTGTCACTCGTTCGGCATGAGTGCCAGGCCATCATAAGCACTCGCACGCTGAGAGTGCTAATGCTTCCCGGGGGCCTCCTCTGCGCTGTCAGCGGACACGCCGATCCGCGGGGCGCGCACGGGCCGACGGGGCGCCAGCGCAGGGCTGCGTGCGGCACCCGTCGGACTTCTCCCCACCGTCCCAACGCGACACGGCGGGGTGATCAGTGGCACCCTGAGAGGGCACACTTCCGAGCCACTGAGGAGCGCCCATGTCGCAGCCCGGTTCCCATCGGCCGCCCATCACCCGTCGGCCCGCCGCTGCGCTGACCGCCGCCCTCGTCCTGGCGACCGCCTCCGCGCTGCCCGCCGCCGCAGCCCCGACCACGGCGCCCCGCTCCGCCTCTGCGCCCAGCGCACCGGCTGCACGCTCCGCGAAGGACGCACCCGCCGCGGACGACCGCGGGTATGAGGCCGACGGCTCCCCCATCTCCGGTGGGTCCTCGTTCGCCGGCGCGCCCTCGGTCGAGCCCGGCCGGTACCTCGACTCCTTCACCGCCGGAACGGACCAGGGCTGGGGCACCATGAAGGAGACGAAGCACTACCGGGTCACGCTGAAGAAGGGTGAGCGCCTCATTGTGACCGGCGCGCTCGTGCCGACCCCCAGCCCGAAGGCGACGCCGACGACCTCGGACAGTGTGAAGTCCACGATCGAACTGACCGACGGGCACGGCAACGACTGCGCGAAGTGGACGAGCAACGGGTTCAGTTTCCCCCACATCGCGGATGCGCCCCAGCGCGCCACTGCCGTCTCGACCGTTGCCGGCACCGGTGAGGACGGTGAGTGCGAACCCGGTGAGTTCGTCGCGAAGGTGACGCGCGAAGGCAACCTCAAGCAGTCCGAGACGATGCCGATGGAGCTGGTGTTCGCCGTCGAGGCACCCGCGCCGAGCCCGATGCCGCCCGAACCGGAGTGGGACGACGAGCCGGCCGTTCCCGCACCCACGGCCGGGTCCGCGAAGGACGACGTCACAGCGCTGGGCCGCTCCCGCAACAGCGCCCCGATCCTGAAGCCCGGCTCCTACGTGATCGAACTGCGGCCCGGTGAGACACGGATCGCCGGCGTGGACGTGAACGAGGGGCAGCGCCTGTCCTGGTCGATCTCGCCGCTTGACGCCGGCGAGGTCGAGGGAACGTGGAAACAGGCCGAGGTGATGATCCTGAATCCGCTCGGTCAGGAGGTGTACGACCCGGACGAGAACGCGTCCACCACGGTCAACCTCGATTCCAGCACCGGCGACTACCTGGGCAGCGCGATGCCCACCCCGGTCACGCTCGGCAACCAGAGGACGGATGCGGACAAGGAGCAGGCCTCGAACTGGTTGGGCGGCACCCACACCCTGCAGCTCAGCACGAAGGCCGACGCGTCGGACGAACCGAACACGGCGAAGCCGCGCCGCGTGGTCCTCACCCTCGCGGTGGACGGCACCGCCGGTGAGAACGCGGACGTGGACTACGGGAAGACCCGCGCCGAACAGGAGCAGGCGGTCAGCCGGGCGACATGGCTGCGCCGCGGCCTGTTCGTCGGCGCGGGCGTCCTCGGTGTGGTCGCCGTCGGGTCGGGCATCGCCGCAATCACGGCGCTGCGCCGGCGCCGCTGAAGGCACCCGTCAGGGCGCGGTGATGGGCCCGGCGGCGAGCGCGGGCTCGGGGCCGACGGTGCCCGCAGCACGCAGATCCGCTGACTGCGCAACCAGTGCCGCCGACGCGGCGAGCGCGTCGTTCGCGGCGTCGGCCGGGTTCATCATCAGCGCGAACACGAGCATCGCGATCGCACCGACCAGTGCCAGAACCGTTGCCGCGCCCAGGGCGATCCCGAGTCCGAGGCGGCGCGGCCCGCGCGGCGCCGCAGTGATGGGGGCGAACCCTGCTCCGGCGACGGGGCTGAAGGCCGGCGCGGACGTGGCGGCCGGGGCGGCAGTGGACCCGAGGCCGATCCGGGCGTCGGTCTGATCGACCGGGAGAACCGGCGTGCGGGTGCGGCCCGCGCTGTCGTCGACGATCTGCGTGGCGCCCGTCGGACTGTTCAGGACCGTCGGGCTGTCCGCGGCTGTCGGACTGCTCTGGGCCGTCGGAGCGTCCTGCTGGCGCGCACGCGCCGCCTGCGCGGCCGCCGCAGCGCCGAGCGCCTCTGCGCGGTTGCCGCCCGCCGCGCCTCCACCGGGCGCGGACTCGATGGCGGAGGGGGCCGTCGGCGCGCTGGGCTGCGCCGAGGTGGCGCCCGTCGGCTGCGCGGCCCGGGACTGCACGGTGGTGTCGTCCGCCGCGGGTGAGCCCACCTGCACGACAGCCCCGGTCGCGGTGCGGGCCTGCGCGGCCAGCTCCGGCGGCATCGGCGGGATCGCGTCCCGCACCTGCGCGGCCGACGGGCGCCGCAGCGGATCCGGGTCCAGCATCGCCATGATCAGCGCGGCCTGCTCGCTGCTCGCCCCCGCGGGCCGCATGATGGACCCGACGTGATGGCTCAGGGCGTCGAACGACGTCTGCGCCGAGTTCGGGATGCGCTGGCGCGGCGCCAGACAGTCCAGCGCGACCGACGCCGCCGCCCACACATCGACCGCGGCGGAGAACGCGCCCTCCGTCACCTGTTCCGGCGCCATGAACCCGGGGGTGCCGTTGACGAACCCGGTCGCGGTGAAGCGGTGGTCGTCGTTCTGCAGGGCGATGCCGAAGTCAGCGAGCCGCACCTCCGGCAGGCCGGAGCACGGCGCGGTGAACAGGATGTTCGCGGGCTTCACGTCGCGGTGGATCCAGCCGGCGGCGTGGATCGCGGCCAGGGCGTCGCACAGCTGGCGCAGCAGCGCGAACGTCAGATCGGGGCTGAGGGCACCGTTGGTGGCGAGGACATCGGACAGGGTGCCGCCGCGCGCCAGCGGCATCAGGATCGCAACCGCGTCATCCTCGGCGACCCACGAGTAGGGCGCGATGACGTGCGGGTGCGCGGCGAGCGCGTGGTTGCGCACCGACTGTTCGCGGACGAAGCGGAGGATGTTGGCGCTGTCGCGCTGCTGCAGCACCTTCGCGGCGCAGTCGCGGTCGCGTTTGAGGTCCCGGGCTCGCCACACCCACCCGCTGGCGCCCTGCGCGACGGGCTCAAGCAGTTCAACGCGGCCCGCGATCACTTCAGCCATAGGCCACCAGTGTAGGGGTCCGGCGGGCGCTGCGGCATCCGTCGGCCCCTCAGGTCAGAGTCGCGAACCGCTCCAGGTCGCGTTCGCTGCCCATCACGAGGATGGTGTCGCGCGCGGCGAACGTGGAGGTGTGGGTGACGTTCTCCCACCGGTCGGAGTTCAGCGGGAGGCGCGCCACCACGGTCACGCCGTAGGTCTTCTCCAGGCGCGCTTCGGGTGCGGAGCGCTCCAGCAGCATGTCCGGCGCCGCCATCGTCACCGCGGCGGCCCCGGCGCCGAGGGACATCCAGTCGCGGGCGAGGGACACCATGCGGTGGGCGGAGCGGCGCCCCATGTCGCGGGCAGGGTGCACGATGTGCTCCACCCCGAGCTGCTGCAGGATCACCTCGTGCTGGTCGGTCGCGGCCTTCACCCACAGCTGCCCGGTCGCCATCTGCAGCAGGTGGGAGGTGACGAGGATGTTCGCCCCCAGGTCACCGGAGGTCGCGACCACGACCAGGTCGAAGTCGTCCGCGCCAACCTGCTCCAGCAGTTCGGGGTTGGTGAAGTCGCCGACGATGACGCGGCTGAGGGTGTCGCTGAGCGCGTCCACGCGCGCGGGCGCCTGGTCCACGGCGAGGACGGAGACGCCGAGGGCCTTCAGCTCTCGGCACACCGCTTCGCCGTAGCGGCCGAGGCCGAGGACGAGGGCGGTGGAGATGCGGATGGAGTCGGTGCGGGGTGCTTTAGCCAATGATCGGCCTTTCTTCGGGTGAGGTGTACGCGAGGGGCCGGGCGCGCAGCGCGAGCGCGGTGCCGAGCGTCACGGGGCCCACGCGGCCCAGGAACATCAGCACGATGAGGACGATGCGGCTGGTGGTGGACAGATCCGCGGTGATGCCGGTGGACAGGCCCGTGGTGGAGATCGCGGAGATCACCTCGTACAGCACCCGGTCCAGTTCCACCGGCTCCAGCAGCAGGATCAGGCCCGTGCCCACCACCACGGCGAGGCCGTACAGGCCCATCACGGTCACGACCTGGCGGATCACGGCCGACGGGATCGCCCGGTGGAACGCGCGCACGCCCGTGTCACCGCGCAGCTCCGACAGGATGACGATCAGCACCACCGCCGCGGAGGTCACCTTCAGGCCGCCACCGGTGCCGGCGGGGCCGGCGCCGATGAACATGAGGATGTCGGTGCCGAACCAGGTCTCCGGGTGCATCTGGGAGATGTCCAGGGCGTTGAATCCGGCGGTGCGGGACGTAGTGGACTGGAAGAACGAGGCCAGCACCTTCTGCGCCGGGTTCATCGGGCCGAGCGTGGCGGGATTGGACCATTCGGGCACCAGCACGGCGAGGGTGCCTCCGAACAGCAGCACGGGCGTGCCGATCAGCATCAGTTTGGAGTTCAGGGTGAGGATGCGGTGGGGCCGCAGGCGGCGCAGCACCTCCAGGATCACGGGGTACCCGATGCCGCCGAGGATGATGGCGCCGGCGATGGGCAGCAGCACGAACGGGTCGGTGCCGAAGTCGATGAGGGATGAGGAGCGCAGCCCGAACCCGGCGTTGTTGAACGCGGACACGGCGTGGAAGACGCCGTACCAGGCGGACTTCCCCCACCCCATCTCGTAGTGGGTGTGCATGCGCAGCGTGAGAAGGACCGCGACCGCGCCTTCCACGGCGATGGTGACCAGGGCGATCATCCGCAGTGTGGAGCGGACGTGGCTGCCGGCACCGGAAGCGGTGGCCGTATCGAACACCTGGCGGTCGCGGATGCCGACGTGCCGGGCGGTCAGCAGCGCCAGCATCGTCACGAGGATCATGACGCCGAGGCCGCCGATCTGCATGAGGCACAGCAGGACGATCTGCCCGCCCACGGTCCACTGCTCGTCCGTGTTGAGGGTGACCAGGCCGGTCACGCAGAGGGCGGAGGTGGCGGTGAACAGGGCGTCGATGAACGGCGGGGGCTCCCCTTTGGAGGAGAACGGCATCATCAGCAGCGTGGTGCCGAGGGCGAGGACGCCCGCTGTGGCGAGGGCGATCAGCGCCGCGGGGCGCTGCAGAGCGGTGAGGGTGGCGCGCATGGTGCACCTCCGCTGGGGCGGGGAATCAGTCCCGGGTTACGGCTCGGTGACAACAGCGACGACGAGCGGGGTCTGGTAGTCCTCGGACTTCACCGGGTCACCAGCGCCGACGTCGGCGGCGAGGGCCTTCGCGGCGGGCAGGTCGGCGTCGTCGCGGTAGAAGACGGTTGTCTCATCCATCTTCTTGCCGTTGCCGGAGGTGACGTTCTCCCAGCCCTTCTCGCGCAGCACTTCGGTCCATTGGCCGGCGAGGCCGTTGGTCTTCGAGGCGTTGTTGACGCGCACCTTGATGGTGCGGTCCACGCTCTGCTCCTCCTCCGTGGGGTCGGCCGATGCTTCGTCGCTGGGTGCGGCCGATGCGGTGGTCTGCGGGGCGGGGTCCGGGGAGCGGGTGTAGGTGTCCTTCTCGCCGGTGAACTGGCTGATCAGCAGCAGGGCACCGATGAGGGCGAGAACGGCGATCGCCGCGATCACGATGTAGTTCAGGTTGGACTTCCAGAACGGTTCATCGGCGCGGTGCGATCCGCGCAGGGGCGCGTTCGCTGCTTCCCGGTCGAATTCGTCTGCCGGGTAGGGGTAATCAGTCTCTGCCACGGTCCTACACTAACGCGAACCACGCCTGATCGCGGGTGAGGCGACGCTCCGTGTTACCGGCGCCGCTCCCGAAGCTCTACCGGCGCCGCTCCCGCAGTCGGTTGATGAGTCCCGGTGCGTACGCCAGGGCCGCCGGGTCGTCGAGCAGCCGGTTGAGCCGCACGTGGTACTGGATGCTGGTCAGGCCGAGCTCGTCGCGGATCCGCTTCTCCTTTGCGCCAACGGATCGGAAGGTGCGCGATTCGAGGTCGATCAGGGCGCGCGCGTCGTCGGACAGCCCGGTGGGCTCGCCGGGCTCGGTGGGGTCGGGGGCGTCGGTCATGCGCAGCAGTCTAGGGGCCGACGGATGCGGCACCCGTCGGCCGCCCCCGGCTGGCCGACCAGCCGGCCCCGCTAGCCTGACGGCATGCCTGACCACGAACCCCAGCCGCCCACTCAGTCCGCCGCCGGTGCATCGCCCGGCCCGAAGCCGCTGAGGGAGATCATCGACCCCGACTGGGCCCGCGCTCTCGCGGACGTCGAACCCGTCGTGCACCGCATGGGTGACTTCCTGCGCGCCGAGCAGGCCGCCGGGCGCGGCTTCCTCCCCGCCGGGGACGCGATCCTGCGAGCCTTCACCACGCCGATGCCACAGGTGCGGGTGCTGATCGTGGGACAGGACCCCTACCCCACCCCCGGCCACCCGATCGGGCTGAGCTTCGCGGTCAACCCGGACGTGCGGCCGATCCCGCGGTCGCTCGTGAACATCTATCAGGAGCTGCGGGACGACCTCGGCGTCGCCACTCCCGACCACGGCGACCTCAGCGCCTGGCAGGACCAGGGCGTGCTCCTGCTCAACCGGTGCCTCACCGTGCAGCCCGGCGCACCCGCCAGTCACCGCGGGAAGGGATGGGAGGAGGTCACCGATGCGGCGATCCGCGCGCTCGTAGCCCGCGAGGAGCCCCTGGTGGCGATTCTGTGGGGGCGCGACGCCCGCTCACTGAAGCCGCTGCTGGGCGACACGCCGACTGTTGAGTCCGCGCACCCGTCACCGCTGTCGGCGCGGCGCGGGTTCTTCGGGTCCCGGCCGTTCTCCACCGCGAACCGTCTGCTGCAGGAGCAGGGCGCGCACCCCATCGACTGGGCGCTCTCCTGACCGAGCAGCCACGTGGTGGCCCCAGTCAGGGTCCGGGCCGGGAACAGTGATAGTAATGAGCCCACTGACCACCACCGCCGCCGAAGGAGACGCCGATGACGCAGCCGCGTCCGCATGATGAGGCACTGCGAGCCGACCTCGTCGCCGCCGCCACTGTCCGCCTCGCCGACCGGGGACCGGACGCGCTGTCGCTGCGGGAGGTCTCCGCCGCGTGCGGCACCTCCACCACCGCGATCTACGCCCTGTTCGGCGGAAAAGTGCAGCTCATCGATGCCGTCATCGACGAAGGCTGGGAGCGCCTCACCACCGCCCTGACCAGCATCGACTTCGACCCCCACCCGCAGCGTCGGCTGCGGGACCTCGGCGTGGCCTACCGCTGCTGGTCCCGCGACAACCGCGAACTGTACGCCGCCATGTTCACCCGCGACAGCGGCACCGACGGGGCCCCGCTGCCCGCTGTCTCCGCCGGCATCCGCAAGGCCACCGTCCCGTTCCACCAGGCGTCCTACGCCGCCATCCTCGGCACCGAGCTCACCCCCGACTCCCCCTCCAGCATCGACGACGCGGAGCAGCAGGAGCTCATCTGCAACGTCGTCACCGCGATGTGGGTCAGCCTGCACGGCTGGATGAGCTTCACCGGGCTCCGCCTCGTGGACCCCAGCGACGTCTCGTTCGAGGAGTTCATCCCGCAGCTCGTGGACGCCGCCGTGAAGTCCGGGCAGGAGCTGTACAACCCGGAGAGCGGACAGCAGCGCCACCCGTGGGCCGCCGCAGGCGCTCGCAGCCCCTACACGCCCGACTGACGCCCCGGCCGATCCGCCGACCGGAACTCCACCTCGACCTCCGGATGCCGGCGGCTGAACCGCTCACGCATCACCTCGATCGCCTGCGGGTTCTCATCCACGAGGACGAACCGCCGCCCCAGCTGCGCCGCGGCCGCGCCCGTGGTGCCCGAGCCGGCGAAGAAGTCCAGCACCCAGTCGCCCTCCCGGCTGGACGCCTGCACGATCCGGCGCAGCACCCCCTCCGGCTTCTGCGTGGCGTACCCCGTCTTCTCCCGGCCCGTGGGCGAGACGATCGTGTGCCACCACACGTCCGTGGGGAGCTTGCCGCGCGCCGCCTTCTCCGGCGTCACCAGCCCCGGCGCCATATACGGCTCGCGGTCCACATCCTCGGAGTTGAAGGAGTAGGCCGACGGGTTCTTCACGTACACCAGGATCGTGTCGTGCTTGGCGGGCCAGCGCCGCTTCGTGCGGGCGCCGTAGTCGTACGCCCAGATGATCTCGTTGAGGAAGCAGTCGCGGCCGAACAGAACATCGAGCAGCACCTTCGCATAGTGCGCTTCCCGGTAGTCGAGGTGCAGGTAGAGGGTGCCGGTGTCGGTGAGGATGCGGCGGGCGTGCTCGAGGCGAGGTTCGAGGAAGTCCCAGAAGTCGGCGAAGGTGTCGCTGTAGCCGTAGAGGGTGCCCTTGACGGTGTCGTAGCTCTGCCCCTTGAACCCGACGCGTGAGCCCGCCGTGCCGAGGGCTGATCGGGTGGTGGTGATCGACTGCCGCTGCTGCCGCCGGCCCGTGTTGAACGGCGGGTCGATGTAGATCAGCTGGAACGATTCGTCCGGCAGGGTGCGCAGAACCTCGAGGTTGTCGGCGCTGACCACCGTGTTCGGGGCGTCCGGGTGCCAGAAGTCGGGAGTCGGTGCGGGCATGGGACCAACCCTATCCGCGGTCCGCGCACGACCGATCCATCGACGTATTCGGGTCTTGTCGCGCCGGCGCTCCCGAATCCGCAGACCGATCGGCGGCACCGGAGGTGGCGAGGGCGCGCGAGGCGGGGCGGGGCAGCAGAACGCCCCGCCGGGTGGGCCGACGGGGCGGTGCGAGAGCTGGAGACGGGAATCGAACCCGCAACCACCTGTTTACAAGACAGGTGCGCTACCGTTGCGCCACTCCAGCGGGGATGGATCGGCCAGCGCGGCCGGCCGAACATCGCGCCTCAGTGTAGCCGATCGCGACCCCGCCCCCAGCACCCAGCGGGGCACCGCATGGGCGGGGTCACGAGACGGATCCGAGCCTCAATCGCTGGCGATCGGGGCGCGCTGGAACCCGTCGGCTGCGATCACTCCTTGGGGGCGTCCGCGCCCTGGACCGCCTTCTTCAGCTCACCGGGCTGAGTCCAGTTGCCCTGCCATTCCTCACCGTTGATGAACACGGCCGGGGTGGCGCGGGACAGGTCCTTGCCTGCGGGCTCGGCGTACTTCGAAGCCCAGCCCTGGTACTTGTTGGAGGAGATGCACTGCTGCGTCTCCTTGGAGGCGCCGGCGTCCTTGGCGTACTTCACCATCTGCTGGTTCGTGAGGCCGGGGCCGGTCTCCTCGGGCTGGTTCTTGAACAGTTCGAGCTGGAACTTCATGAAGAGGTCCGGAGACTCCTCATAGGTGCAGACAGCGGCGCCGGCAGCGCGGCTGGAGTAGAAGTCTGCGGAGGCGCCGTCGAGGCCGGTGCGCACGTTGTAGCGCAGCGTCACCTCGCCGTTCTTCGCCAGCTCGTTGAGGTCCTCGCCGTTGATCTTCTCGAACTCGCCGCAGAACGGGCAGTTGAAGTCGAGGACAATATCGACCTTCGGCGCGGAGCCGGGCTCAGCACCCACGACGAGAGCGGGGTCCTTCGGATCGAGCGTGGTCGTCTCGATGACCTTCGCGCGAGGATCATCCTTGCCCGCGGTGGCCTTCCAAATGCCGTAGCCGATGCCGCCGGCGAGCAGCAGGGCCAGGATCGTGACCACGGCGATGACGGCTCGGCGGATGTTCCGCTGGCGCTTCAGCTCGGCTTGGCGCTGCTTGCGCAGACGCTCCCGCTGGGCATCGCGGCTGGTGGCCTGTCCGCTGGCACGTGACGACATTCGAACTCCTCGACGATGTGGGGCTGGTGGGGCCTACCGTGTCATTAAAGCCTGGTGGGGCGGCGGCCTCCTAGTCCCTCGGGCGGACGTCACGGTCCGGCGGTCAGCGCCGCCAGAAGGCGAGGGTGTCGAACGTCGGCATGCCGGTGAACGGGAAATAGTCGATGGTGCCGCCGCGCGCCAGGATGGTGACGCCCACGGCGATCAGCAGCGCCAGCAGCAGGAACGCCATGATCATCGTCCAGAGTCCGTCGGGCGCGGCCGCATCGACCACGCGGTGGGCGCCGTTGCGGGTGAGGCGGCTGGACAGACCGATCCAGCACAGCAGGATCGTGAAGCCGACGATCCCCGCGCCGTACCAGGACAGCGGCAGGTGCGCATGGAAGCCGTAGAAGGCGACCGCGTCGATCGCGAGCACGAAGACCAGCCCGAGGATGAACGGGAACATCGCCAGCAGTATCGATTCGAGCAGGGCGACGGCGAACCTGGGCAGCGCGAACATCACGGCGCCCGCTCCCCCGCTGCGGCCGCTGCGGGCACGGGCCCGTTCGCCGGACTCCCAGGTGCGCTGCCACGTGCGGGCCAAGGCGCTGACCAGCAGGAAGACGATGATGGCGGTGAAGGGGGCGATGGCGCCGAGCGCTGTCATCAGCACAATGCCGAGCCACACGAGCCACGGCCGGCGGGGCGGCAGCATCGGGGCCGCCATCCCCGGGTGGGCCGACGGGTTCGGGTAGTGCTGCAGCTCGTAGCCCTGCCGCAGGTGGTCGGGCGCGGCCACGGGCCGGTGCTGCGGCGGTGCGTACGCCGGGGCCGGCGCCACCTGCTGAGCCGGTTGCACCTGCTGGAACTGGGCCTGCTGGGCGTAGGACTGTTGGAACTGCTGCTGGTGGTGGATCGGCTGGGTCGGGACGGGGCCGCCGTGGGGCACCCCGCCGTTCGCACCGTACGGTGCGCTGGGCGATTCGAGCGGCACCACCGGCAGTGCCTTCGTGGGGTGCTGTTCGTGGCCGTAGACAGGCAGCACCTCGGTGCGGGGCGCCTCGTCAGCCGCCTCGCCAGCGTCATCGGCGGCCGCATCGCCTGCCGAGTCGTCGAGAGCGTCGAGCCGCGCCGTTGCCATCGGGTCCGCGGCGGGCTCGTCCCGACGCTGGGGCCGCTCAACGGTCGGATGCACGGGCCGCGCATCGCGTGAGCCGCCAGCGCCGAGTGCGGAGCTGCCGCCCTTCGCGGGGGCATCCACCGCGGTCGCCGGATCGAGGTCGAGGCGGGCAAGGCGGTGGATCAGATCCTCCGGATCGGGGCGGTCCTGCACGCGGGGCTGCAGGGCGTCCCGCAGCCAGTCAGCGAGCTGAGCGGGCAGACCGTCCACGTCGACCTCGCCGCGCTCTGCGCGCAGAAAAACCACATCGGGGCGGCCGGAGCCGAACGGGTCGCGGCCGGTCGCGGCGAATGCGATCAGGCCCGCCCACGCCCACCAGTCCACTTCGGGGCCGGTCTCGTTGGTGCGGACCACTTCTGGGTCGAGGTAGGCGGCGGTGCCCATCATGAGGCCGGTGGAGGTGAGGCGGGAGTCCTCCCTCGCCTGCGCGATGCCGAAGTCGATGATGACGGGGTCGATGCGGGACCCGTCGGCCGAGAACTCCGTGAGCTCGGAGGGGCGGGCGCCGCGGATCATGATGTTCGAGGGCTTGAGGTCGCGGTGGATGATGCCGGCGGCGTGGATCTCCTGGAGCGCTTCGCCGAGGACCACGCCGATCTCACGGACGACTTCGAGGTGGAGCGCGCCGTGGCGGCGCACCGCCTCGTCCAGGGTGGGTCCGGGGATGAACTCGGTGACGATGAAGGCGCCGTCGCCGTCGAGTTCGGCGTCCAGGGGGCGGGCGATCTGGTCAGAGCTGACCCGCTGCAGGGCCGCGACCTCGCGGCGGAGGCGTGTGCGGGCGTTCTCGTCGCTCGCCACCTCGGGGCGCAGCAGCTTGAGGGCGACATCGTTACCGGCGCCGTCTTCGGCGAGGTACACGATGCCCATGCCGCCGGACCCAATCTTGCGGAGGATCGTGTACCCGGATTCGCTGAGCGCTGAGGAAGATGGCGACATGCCCTCCATGCTAGCCAGCAGGTGCCTACCGGCCCCCATCCTCGGGTATGGAGAATTCCCCATGGCCTCATCCGCTGGTCGTCAACACCGAGGGCGCCTCCTTGCCGACGCCGCACAGCCCGCGGCTCTGTGCGAGCTGAACACCCCCATACCCCTGAGGGGTATACGATGGGTGCGTTGCTGTTCCCAACCGAGGAGGATCCATGACCACCCAGACCTACGCCGTCACCGGCCTCACCTGCGGCCACTGCGCCGCCGCCATCACCGACGAGGTCAGCGAGATCACCGGCGTCAGCAACGTGAACGTCGACCTGAACGTCGGCGGCGAATCGACCCTCACGTTCGACGCCGCTGAGCCCGTCTCCGCCGACGCTCTTCGCGAGGCCATCGGCGAAGCCGGCGACGCCTACACCCTCATCGCCGACTGACGACTCCGCACCGCCGGCCCCGCCTGTGGCGCCGGTGGGGACCGCTCCCCCTCGTTCCCCGTCGATCATGCAGGCGGGATCCATTAGCGTGATCCACGACTCCCCGCCCCTCGACCTGAAGGAATGCGATGCGATCAGCAATCTTCGACCAGAAGAACCAAGAGATCCAGACCAACGAACGCTGGGCCCTCCAGTCCGACCGCCTGCTGCGCTGCGCCCTCGGCCCGCAGTCTCCTGAGATCATCGCGCGCGCCGGCGCCATGGTCGCGTACCAGGGCCAGATGGACTTCGCCTACCAGGGCTCCGGCGGCGGCATGAAGCTGCTGAAGAAGATGGCCACCGGCGAAGGCGCCAACATCATGCGCGTGCGCGGCCAGGGCGAGGTGTTCTTCGCCAACCAGGCCGAGCACGTGTTCCTCATCCAGCTCGAGGGCGACGCCATCACCCTCAACACCAAGAGCCTGCTTGCGTTCGACTCCTCCATCGAGTGGGACATCCGCTCCCTCGGCAGCGCCGGCGCCGGCTTCTTCGCCGGCGGGTTCTTCAACCTGTTCCTGCAGGGCCAGGGCATGGTCGCCGTCACCTCCGACGGCCCTCCGCTCCTGCTCGACTGCTCCCAGCAGCCCACCTACGTGGATCCGCAGGCGGCCGTGTGCTGGTCGGCGAACCTCACCCCGCAGGTGAAGAACGACTTCAAGATGGGCTCCCTCATCGGCCGCGGCTCCGGCGAATCGTTCCAGCTCGGCTTCCACGGCCCCGGCTTCGTGGTCGTGCAGCCGTCCGAGGGTGCGCCCGTCGTCACCACCAGCTGACGGCGCACAGACTCTCTCCCTCCGTCCACCCGTCGGGTCCGCTGGCACCGGGCCCGGTGGAGCAAGGGGCGTCGCTCGCGCGGCGCCCCTTCGGTCTGCCCAGAATCCGTCGGCCCAGGCGGGGAGGTTGTGTGAAGTCCTGCCGACGGGGCCCGCTTTTCATTGGGCAGCGCCCGCCCGAGCGATACAGTTAACGCAACTGCGGCCTTGTCAAAACTCGTCGCGCCCCGTGGACGCCCCTCGCGCCCCGCCGCGCACACCACAACAGGCCCACCACCCTGCGCAACCGATGAGGAAGTCAGTGACCGAAACCTTTGAGACCACCCCGTTCCGCCTCGCCGTGATCGGCGCCGGCCCCGCTGGCGTGTACGCCGCCGAAACGCTCATGCGCAGCGAACAGGTGACCAGCGGCCGCCTCGCCGTCGAGGTCGATCTGTTCGACGCCCTGCCCGCACCGTTCGGCCTCATCCGCTACGGCGTCGCCCCCGACCACCCGCGCATCAAGGGGATCATCCGCGCCCTCCACCGCATCCTCGGTCGCGGCGACATGCGCTTCTTCGGCAACGTGGTCTTCGGTCGCGACATCACCCTCGAGGACCTCCGCGAGCACTACGACGGCGTCGTGTTCTCCACCGGCGCCCTCAAGGACGCCCAGCTGAACATCCCCGGCATCGACCTCGACGGCTCCTACGGCGCCGCCGACTTCGTCGCCTGGTACGACGGCAACCCCGACTACCCGCGCACCTGGCCGCTCGACCACGAATCCGTCGGCGTCATCGGCAATGGCAACGTGGCCCTCGACGTGGCCCGCATGCTCTCCAAGAGCGGCGACGAACTCCTGAAGACCGAAATCCCCGCCAACGTGTACCTCGGCAAGCAGGATTCGAAGATCACCGACGTCCACGTGTTCGGCCGCCGCGGCCCCGCCCAGACCAAGTTCACCCCGCTGGAGGCGCGCGAACTCGCCCACCCGAAGGGCGTGCAGGTCGTCATGGACCCGCGCGACATGGAGCAGATCACCGACGCCGAGTGGGAGAAGATCCGCGCCGACAAGCGCACGGACCAGATCGTCCGCACCTTCGAGGGCTGGCTGGCCGACCAGCAGGAGCGCGAAGAGAGCGGCGAGCAGCCGACGGATGCCCACGGAGGCGAGGTCAAGGTCCGCCTGCACATGCACTTCTGGCACCGCCCCGTTGAGGTCCTCGGCTCCGGCGAGAAGGACGAGGAAGGCCAGCCCACCGGCCACGTCACCGGGATGCGCTTCGAGCGCACCGCGTTCGACGAGCATGAGCAGCTGATCGGCACCGGCGAGTACGTGGACTACGAACTCGGCCAGGTGTACCGCGCTGTCGGCTACTTCGGCTCCGAACTCGCCGACGTCCCCTACAACGCCGACCGCGGCGTCATCCACAACACCGGCGGCCGCGTCACCGACGCTGAGGGTGCTGTGCAGTCCGGCCTGTACGCGAACGGGTGGATCAAGCGCGGACCCGTCGGCCTCATCGGCGCCACCAAGTCCGACGCCCTCGAGACCGTCACCCACATGCTGGAGGACATCGAGTCCGGCGCCCTCACCCCGTGCGCCGACCGCTCCGCTGACTCCGTGGTGCGGATGCTCGAGGACCGCGGTATCGAGTACACCGACTGGGACGGCTGGATGCAGCTGCACGACCACGAGGTCGCGCTCGGCGCCGCCGAACAGGACGCCGACGGCAACGCCCGCCCGTCCGTGAAGGTCGTGGACCGTGACGAGATGGTCCGGGTGTCCCGCGAGAAGAAGGCCGACGCCAGCGCCTGATCCCGACCCGGCGCTGCCGCCGCTGTTTCCCGTAGCGGGCCGGCCGGACCGTCAGAGCACGCGGGAGAGGAAGTCCTTCGTCCGCTTGTGCTGCGGATCGGCCAGCACGGTCGCGGGGTCGCCCTCCTCAACGATGACCCCGTCGGCCATGAAGACCAGCTTGTCGCCCACCTCGCGGGCGAAGCCCATCTCGTGCGTCACCACCATCATGGTCATGCCCTCGGCGGCGAGCTCCCGCATCACCCCGAGAACATCGCCGACGAGCTCCGGGTCGAGCGCGGAGGTCGGCTCGTCGAACAGCATCATGTCCGGCTCCATCGAGAGCGCCCGCGCAATCGCGACGCGCTGCTGCTGACCACCGGACAGCTGGCTCGGCATCGCCTGGCCGCGCTCCCCCAGACCCACACGGTCCAGGTTCGCCTGCGCGACCTTGCGCGCGTCTTCCTTGGAGCGGCCCAGCACCTTCCGCTGCGCCAGGACCAGGTTCTCCATCACGTCCAGGTGGCTGAACAGGTTGAACCCCTGGAACACCATGCCGATGCGGGAGCGGACACGGTCCAACTCCGTCTCCGGGTCGGTGATGTCGATGCCCTCGATGAGGACCTGGCCGCTCGTCGGCTCCTCCAGGCGGTTCACGCAGCGCAGCAGCGTGGACTTGCCGGACCCGGACGGGCCGATCACGCACACCACCTGTCCGTGGTCCACATGGAAGTCGATGCCGGTGAGCACCTTCTTGTCACCGAACGACTTGTGCAGGCCCCGCACCTCGATCGCCGGCGCAACGGGGTCCATCTCCTGCGTGGGATGCAGGGGCTTGTGGGTGTTCGTGCGGCTCATCGGGATCCGCCTCGCTTCCTCTCCATGCGCGACACGATGCGGGTCAGCGGCAGTGTGATGGCCAGGTAGAACACGGCGGCCATCGTCAGGGACGTGGCGGTGCCGGCGGTGGGGCCGGAGCTCATCATGTCGCGGGCGAAGATGGTGAGCTCCTTCTCGCTCGCGGCGATGCCGATCACGAACAGCAGGGACGTGTCCTTGATCAGGATGACCAGCTCGTTCGTCAGCGGCGGCAACACGATCCGCAGCGCCTGCGGCAGCGTCACCTGCACCATCGTCTGCGCCGGGGACATGCCCAGGGAGCGGGCCGCTTCGATCTGGCCCGGCGGGACCGCTTCGATGCCGGCGCGCAGCGTCTCCGCGAGGTACGCGGCGGCCACCATCATCAGGGCGAGCAGGCCCGCGCCGACGGGGCCGCCGGGGGCGCGCCACCCGAACGCGATCGGCACACCGAACGCCATGAACAGGATGACGATCAGGGCGGGCAGACCGCGGAACAGCTCGATGTAGGCGGTGGCGAGCCAGCGGAACGGCGCCACCGGTGCGAGCTTCATCAGCACCAGGACGAGGGCGAAGACGAACCCGCCGGTGAAGGAGATGATCGTGTAGAGGATCGTGTTCTTCGCGCCGATCAGCAGCATGGTGGGCCAGGTTTCGGCGATGCCGTCGAGCAGGAAGAAGTTGTCGGCGATGGCGGGCCAGTCGGCGAGTGCGATCGCGGCGATGACGAGGAGGATGAACAGGGCGTAGAGCGACCAGTGGATCGCCCGCCTGCGTTGGGTACGGGTCACGGGATGGCTTTCGTCAAGGGGGAAGAGGAGTGGGCCGCCGATTCAGCGGCCCGCGCCCGGATCATTTGTCGGTGGAGAAGTACTTGTCGTAGAGCTTGTCGTAGGAGCCGTCTTCGCGCATGGCCTTGAGCTCCTTGTTGAACTCCTCGATCAGCTTGTCGTTGCCCTTCTTGGCTGCGAATCCGTACTGCTCACCCGTGTCGTACTCCTCCACGATGGCGAACTTGCCGTCCTTGGTGTGGGGGATGTTGACGGGGAGGTCCTGGAGGACGGCGTCGACCTGGCCGGCCTGGATGGCCTGCCACAGTTCGGCGTCACCGGGGAAGCTCTTCAGCTCGGCGCCGTCGAGGTTCTCCTTGGCGTAGATCTCGCCGGTGGAGCCGGTCTGGATGCCGACGGTCTTGCCCTTGAGGTCATCCTTGGTCTTGATGTCGGAGCCCTCGGCGACGAGCAGGGACTGCTTGGAGTCGTAGTAGCCGTCGGTGAACAGGAGGTTCTTCTTGCGGTCCTCGGTGATGGTCATGGCGGAGGCGCCGAGGTCGCATTCACCGGAGTTGAGGGCGAGACCGGACTGCAGGGAGTCGAACGCGGTGTCCTTGTAGACGTACTTGAGGCCCATCTTCTTGGCGACCTGTTCGGTGAGCTCCACATCGAAGCCGGTGTAGCCGCTGGGCGCGTTCTTGTCCTCCATTTCGAAGGGCTCGTAGGGTGCTTCGCCGCAGACGGTCAGGGTGCCGTCCTGGACGAGGTCGATGCCGTCGGGATTGTCGCCGCCTCCGCTGCCGCCGCAGGCGGTGAGCAGGAGCGCCGAAGCGGCGGTCAGGGATGCAAGGGTGCGAATCTTCATGCCCCGAAGAGTACAGTGAAAGTGGCCTCCACCACAGTCCGAACCGTCGACTTCTGGGTGACCCAAGCCCTACTGATCGCTTTCGCGTCCGACATTTCGGACTCGAGGGCCGACAGGTGCCGTCAGCGGCGGATGCCGGCGAGGAAGTCGCCGATGCGGTCCAGCGCGTTCGCGATTGTGTCCGCATCCGGCAGCGTCACCAGACGGAAGTGGTCCGGGCGCGGATAGTTGAAGCCCGTTCCCTGGGTGACGAGGATCTTCTTCTCCCGCAGCAGCGCGTACGCGAGCTGCTCGTCATCCTCCACGGGGTACTGCTCGAGGTCCAGACGCGGGAACATGTACAGCGCCCCGGCCGGCTTGTTCACGCTCACTCCGGGGATCTCCATCAGGCCCTCGTAGGCGACATCGCGCTGCTCGCGCAGGCGCCCGCCGGGCAGCACCAGGTCGTCGATGGTCTGGTACCCGCCGAGCGCGGTCGCGATCACATGCTGCGCGGGGACGTTCGCGCACAGTCGCATGTTGGAGAGGATCGTGAGGCCCTCGATGAAGTCGGCGGCATGGTCCTTCGGGCCGTACAGCATCATCCAGCCGGCGCGGAAGCCGGCCACCCGGTACGCCTTGGACAGGCCGTTGAAGGTGATGGTGAGCAGGTCCGGGGCGATGGACGCCATGGTGTGGTGCTCGGCGTCGTCGTAGAGGATCTTGTCGTAGATCTCGTCGGACAGGATCAGCAGGTCGTGCTCGCGGGCGACCTCCGCGATCTGCGCGAGGCGCTCCTTCGGGTACACCGCGCCGGTGGGGTTGTTCGGGTTGATCACCACGATCGCCTTCGTGCGGTCGGTGACCTTGGCGGCGATGTCCTCCACGTTCGGGAACCAGGAGTCGTCCTCGTCGAGCTCGTAGTGGACGGCCTTCCCGCCGGCGAGGGTGACCGAGGCGGTCCACAGGGGGTAGTCCGGCATCGGCACGAGGACCTCGTCGCCGTTGTCCACGAGCGCCTGCGCGAGCAGCTGGATCAGTTCGCTGACGCCGTTGCCGAGGTACACGTCCTCGATGGAGACGTCCGGCAGGCCCTGCTTCTGGTAGTACTGAGCGACCGCACGGCGGGCCGACGGGATCCCCTTCGACTCGCTGTACCCCTGCGCGGTGGGCAGCTGCTTGATGAAGTCGACCAGGATCTCATCCGGCGCTTCGAACCCGAACGGGGCGGGATTGCCGATGTTGAGCTTGAGGATGCGGTGGCCCTCCGCCTCCATCCGCGCCGCCTCTTCGAGCACGGGACCGCGCACATCGTAGGAGACGTTCCGGAGCTTCGAGGACTGCTTGAGCATCATCGCCCCAGTGTAAGCGTCGGAGCCGACGGATTCCTCGGCGCCCGTCGGCCCCTACCCCGCGGTACCCGCCGCGCCCTCGCCGCCCCCCGGCCGGCCGATCCGCCGACGGTCACGACTTGGTCAAAGCCCCCACGGGCCCGCACCCACCTCTATAGCCTGGGCCCATGACTGAGAACCCCACCGCCGCGAACCCGTTCGCCGAGGCATCCACGCTCCCCTACAACCTCCCCGACTTCTCCGCCATCCGCGACGAGCACTACCTGCCCGCCGTCCAGGAGGGCGTGGCCGAGGC
Source organism: Helcobacillus sp. ACRRO (assembly GCF_022347125.1). Taxonomy (NCBI): domain Bacteria; kingdom Bacillati; phylum Actinomycetota; class Actinomycetes; order Micrococcales; family Dermabacteraceae; genus Helcobacillus; species Helcobacillus sp. ACRRO. Next base: position 101,525 of record NZ_JAKRNG010000006.1, on the reverse strand, counting down.
CCGCGCGGCGTTCGCCCGCATCGCCGACGCCACCGACGAGCCCACGTTCGAGAACACGGTGAAGGTGCTGATCTCACCATCGGCGATGCTGGAGCGCGCCGCCATCACCTACTTCAACATCGCCGGTTCCGACGGCACCGAGGAGCGCCTCGCCGTGGAGGGAGACATCGTCTCCGCCCTCACCGAACTCGACAACGACATGGTCCTCAACCCGGCGATCTTCCGCCGCCTCGATGACCTGCACTCCCGCCGCGACCAGCTCGACCTCACCGCCGAACAGCTGCGGATCCTGGAGAAGCTGCACCTGCGCTTCACCCTGAGCGGCGCCGCCCTCAGCGACGAGGACCGCGCCGAACTCGCCGACCTCAACATGCGGATCGCGGACACCCAGACCCGCTTCAGCCAGCAGGTCACCGAGGACATGAACGACGGCGGCGTGCTCATCCACGCCGAGGAGGAGCTCGCCGGCCTCTCCCAGCAGCAGAAGGACGCCGCCCGCGCCGACGCCCAGGCGGCCGGGCACGATGAGGGCTGGATGCTCACCCTGCAGTTCCCCACCATGCAGCCGCTGCTCGCGGACCTGGAGAACCGCGAGGTCCGCGAAATGCTGCACGTCGCGTCCGTGGAGCGCGGCGATTCGAACTGGCAGCTCGCCGCTGAGATCGCGGCGATGCGCGCGAAGAAGGCCGCGATGCTCGGCTTCGAGGACTTCGCCTCCCTCGCCGTCGCGGACCGCACCGCCCGCACCCCCGAGGCCGTGGAGGGCCTGTTCGAGAAGACGGTCGCGCCGGCGATGAGGAACGCCGACCGCGAAGCGGCGAAGATCGCCGACCGCGCGAAGCAGGACGGCATCGACGAGCTCAAGCCGTGGGACTGGTCGTACTACTCCGACCTCATCTCCACCGAGGAGTTCGCGGTGGACCCCGAGGAGCTGCGCCCCTACTTCACCCTCGACCGGGTCCTGGAGGACGGCGTGTTCTACGCCGCGCACATGGTGTACGGCATATCCTTCCGCGAGCGCGAGGACCTCGTCGGCTACCACCCGGAGGTGCGGATCTGGGAGGTCTTCTCAGCCGATGGGGAGGGCATCGGCCTGTTCCTCGGCGACTTCTTCACCCGCCCCACGAAGCGCGGCGGCGCCTGGATGAACCCCCTGGTCAACCAGTCGAAGAAGAGCGGCACGAGCCCCGTCATCGTCAACAACCTCAACATCGTTCCCCCGGCTGAGGGCGCCCCCGCGTACGTCACGCAGGACAACGTGCGCACGCTCTTCCACGAGTTCGGGCACGCCCTGCACGGCCTCCTCTCGGACGTGGACTACGCGGAGGTGTCCGGCACGTCGGTGGAGCGGGACATCGTGGAGTACCCGTCGCAGGTCAACGAGATGTGGATCTACCACCCGGCGATCCTGCCGAACTACGCCCGCCACATCGACACGGGACAGGTGGTGCCGCAGGAGCTGATCGACAAGATGCAGGCCGCGGAACAGTGGGGCGAGGGCTTCGGCACCGTGGAGTACCTGCGCGCCGCCGTGCTCGACTGGCGCTGGCACCGCTTGCCGGCCTCGAGGGACGCTCAGCCGGTCCAGGACCCGGTCGCGTTCGAGAACGACGCGCTGACCGATGCGGGGCTGATGCATCCGCTGGTGGAGTCGCGCTACCGCACCAGCTACCTCAACCATTCGTTCTCCGGCGGCTACGAGTCGGGGTACTACTCGTACCTGTGGGCAGAGGTCTTCGATGCGGACACGGTCGCCTGGTACGGCGAGAACGGCGCCGGGGCCGACGGGGCCCGCGGTGACGACGACGCTGACGCGCAGCTGGAGGCGATCCGTCGCTGCGGTGACGCGTTCGGTCGCCACATCCTCGCGATCGGCGGCAGCGCCCCGATCCCGGAGGCGTTCCGTGCGATGACGGGCCGTGAGGCGCGGATCGAGCCGCTGCTGAAGCGCCGCGGCCTCGCCTGAGCCGCCCAAGCACCGATCCGTCTGCACGTTCGGGATTTTTCCGCCGATCTTTCCCGAAACTGCAGACGGATCGGGCCCCGGCGTGGGAGCCGCGCCTAGCGCCGACCACTTGTCCCCAATCACCCCGCGCCGGTTCACCTGCGCGGGAGGGGAGGTAACGCTGGGGCGCATGGTTCGAGACGATTCTCCGCAGCGCCTTCGGCATGGCGTATTCCTCGTGGGTGAGGCGCTCGCCCTGGGGGTGAGCCGCGACCGCCTGCGGTGCAATGACTTTCAACGGGTGGGTCGCGGACTCTACGCATGGTCGCGCACGCAGATCAGTGAATATCTCCTGGCTGCGGCGCTGTGTCGGCAGTATCCGGGGGCCGTGGTGTCGCACGATTCGGCCGGGCGTCTGTGGGGCATGCCGATGGAGCACAGCCGGGACGCGTGGCGGCCGGGGATGCCGATCCATCTGATGGCGCCGCCGGGGCGACGCATGCGCAGCACCGAGCTGATCACGTGGCACTACGGAGGTCTGGATGATGATGATGTGGTGCACGTCGATGGGACCCGCGGATACGGCGGCTGGGTGCCGAACGACGAGAAGCACCGCTATATCCTTCGGGTGACGTCTCGGTCGCGCACCTGGTTCGATCTGACGCGCTCACTGCCACTGGACTGGGCGGTGGCGCAGGCAGATCATCTGCTGCGCATCCCGCGCGAGCAGTTCGAGCGGCGGACCCGGCCCTATGCCACTCGGGAGTCCCTCGAGCATCTGCTGCGGCGGTGCCGGGGCCGCGCGGGGGCGAAACGCGGCCGGAAGATCCTGTCCTTCGCTCGGGTCGGTGCAGACTCACCAGCGGAGACGCGCTGCCGGCTCGCCTTCCGGTTCGGCAGGCTGCCGGAACCGGAGCTGAACGCTCGGCACCTTGCCGACGATGGGTCAGTGGTGGCGCAGACCGATTTCACGTTCCGTAAGTTCGGCGTCGTCGTGGAGTACGACGGTGCGGTGCACTTCGAGGGGGATGCGGCTCAGCGGGGGCAGCGTCGGACGATCCGCCTGCGCGGGCTCGGGCTGATCGATCTCCACCTGTTCCGCGATGATCTGCCGCGGCCGATCCCCGGGGAGAGCGATGAGAGCGTGATGCGTCGGCTCGCCACGTGCCCGGCGGTGACGGTCGTGGCGGAGGAACTGCGGCGGCAGGGATGGCGGCGCTGAGTGGCCCGTTCTCCGCGGTACCGAGCACCCTCTCTTCGCAGCGATGCTTCGCGCTCCGCCGCGGCACGTTCGATCCGTCTGCGCATGCGGGATTTCCCAGTCGAATATCCCCGAAAGGGACGAAGGATCGTCCACCACGCGGCGAGCGGTCGCGACTTAGCGCGACGACTGCGCGCCGTGGGCTGAACCGAAGGCGCGCACCAGGGTTCGGGCTGTCCTCTCCCCCGCGGTGAGGGCTTCCTCGTATTCGCGGCGGAGCATCAGCGCCAGCGACCCGAGGTACACCACGACCAGCTGTTCGCTGAGTTGCCGCGCGGCTTCGGTGTCGTGGCCGACGAGCGGCAGCGCGTGCTCGTACGTGCGGTCGTAGAGCATGGCGGTCTCCTCATCGAGGACGGCCTGGAGTTCAGGCGTCGGATCGTCGATGGAGGCGGCGGTGCCGCTGAATGCGCACCACCGTTCGGTGAGCCGCACCCGCTGGTAGGTGCGGGTCGCGCTCCAGAGGCAGAGGAGGCGCTCTTCGTCGTCGGCGGCGTCGGCGATGGCGGCGGTCCATTCCTCGCGCCAGACGTCGAGCCGACGCTTCAGTGCCGCGACCAGCAGGCCCTCTTTGTTGCCGAAATGGGTGTAGAGGCTCGGCGGGGAGGCGCCGGCGTGCTTGAGGATGCGGTCCACGGGGGCCGACGGGACCCCGTCGACGAACAGGACCGCGTCGGCTGCGTCGAGGAGGCGTTCGCGGACGGGTTTGGCAGTGCGCGTGCGGCCCTCGGCGGGGTCTGGGGACTGCTGCGTCGATCGAGTGGCGGCCACAGGTCCTCCTTGGGGTGGGCGGCCGACGGTGTCGAGGCAACTGTACGCCGTCCAGGCCGCAGGTCGGTCCAAGGGTGGGGCGCCGCTGGGTCACAGACCTCACACCTATAACGCACATTATTGCCGGCAGGTATAGCGAGCGTTATCGTGCTGTCGATGACGCTTCCGCAGCGACCCGTGACCACCGACCGCTCCGACCCGCGCCGATTCGCCCAGCACCCCCTCTGACCACTGCCCCGTCGGCCCGCGCCTCCACCAGCCCACGCACGATCGTCCGCCGCCATCCCCATCGCCCCGCCATCGACGAAGGAGAACGCCTTGGCCCTCACCCCGACATCCCATGACCACCGCACCACCGCCGACGGCGCCCCCGCCAGCCTCTTCATCGACGGCCAGTGGCTGCCCGCCGCCTCCGGCGCCACCCGGGACATCACCTGCCCCGCCGACGGCCGCCATGTGCTCACCGTGTCCGAAGCCGACCCGGCCGACACCGAGAAGGCGATCGCCGCCGCCCGCCGCACCTTCGACGACACCGACTGGCAGTTCGTCCCCTTCCAGGAGAAGGCGCAGATCCTGAACCGCCTCGCCGACCTCCTCGAACGCGACCGCCGCGAGGTGGCGCGCATGGAGGCGGAGGACACCGGCAAGCGCTACGTGGAGTCGCTGGGCGACATGGACGACATCGTCGGCGTGTTCCGCCATTTCGCGCAGATCGCCGGGCAGGAATCCGGCCGCACCATCGACACCGGTGACCCCACGATCTCCTCGCGCACCGTCACCGAAGCGGTCGGCGTGTGCGCCCTGATCACCCCGTGGAACTTCCCGCTGCTGCAGACCGCGTGGAAGATCGCGCCCGCGATCGCGGCCGGCAACACGTTCGTCCTCAAGCCCGCTGAGCTGACCCCGCAGTCGGCGATGTGGCTGATGGACGCGCTGAAGGAAGCGGGCCTGCCCGACGGGGTCGGCAACCTCATCACCGGCCGGGGCGCCCACGCGGGTGCGCCGCTGTCCACCCACGAGGACATCGACCTCGTCTCCTTCACCGGCGGTGTGGAGACGGGGCGCCTGCTGATGGCCAACGCGGCGACGACCGTGAAGAAGGTGGCGCTGGAACTGGGCGGGAAGAACCCGAACATCATCTTCGCCGACGCCGATCTCGATGCCGCCATCGACAACGCCCTCACCGCGATCTTCCTCGACTCCGGCCAGGTGTGCTCCGCCGGATCCCGCCTCATCGTCGAGGAGTCCGTGCACGATCAGGTGGTGGAGGAACTGGTGCGCCGCACCAAGAACATCCAGCTGGGCGGCATCTATGACGAGAACGCCGAAACCGGTGCGCTCATCAGTGAGGAGCACCTGCAGAAGGTCGCCGCGTTCGTGGACAGCGCCGTGGCGGAGGGCGCGACCCTGCTCGTCGGCGGGCAGCGCGCCACCGGCACGCAGGGCTCGACCGACCTCGCGAAGGGCTGCTTCTACCTGCCCACCGTCCTGGATGACTGCACCACCGAGATGGCCGCCGTGCAGGAGGAGTCCTTCGGCCCCATCGTCACCATCGAGACGTTCACCGGCGACAGCGACGAGGAGAAGGAGAAGGCGGCGCTGCGCATCGCCAACGACACGATCTACGGGCTCGCCGGCGCTGTCTGGACGAAGAACGCCGGCCGCGCCGAGCGGGTCGCGAAGCATCTGCGCCACGGCACGGTCTGGATCAACGACTTCCACCCGTACGTCCCGCAGGCCGAGTGGGGCGGCTTCAAGCAGTCCGGCTTCGGCCGCGAACTCGGCCGCGTGGGCCTGGAGGAGTACCAGGAGATCAAGCACATCTGGCACAACACCTCCCCCGCCCGCGCGAACTGGTTCGCCGACGGCGACGCCCCGTCCGTCATGCCGAACACCAGCTGCTGACCTGTCAGGGCCGACGGACGCCGCGAACCCGTCGGTCCCCCTGCTCTTCGCGCCGACCCGGCGCCCCCACGACTGAAGGAGACCCGCATGTCCAACCGCACCCACTACGACTACGTGATCGTCGGCGGCGGATCCGCCGGATCCGTCCTCGCCAACCGGCTCTCCGCCGACCCCGAGACCAGCGTGCTCGTCCTCGAAGCGGGCCGCCGCGACTTCGTGTTCGACCCGTTCGTGCACATGCCCGCCGCGCTCATGTACCCCTCGGGCAACCCCCTGTACGACTGGCGGTACCAGACCGACCCCGAACCCCATATGGGCGGCCGCCGCGTCTCCCACACCCGCGGCAAGGTCCTCGGAGGCTCCTCCTCCATCAACGGCATGATCTTCCAGCGCGGCAACCCCGGCGACTACGAGAAGTGGGCCGAGAACGAGGGCATGGAGCACTGGGACTTCGCCCACTGCCTGCCGTACTTCAAGCGCATGGAGACCACCCGCGCCGGCGCGGATGCGTGGCGCGGCGGCTCCGGCCCCCTCATCCTCGAACGCGGCCCCGCCGACAGCCCGCTCTTCCAGGCGTTCTTCGAAGCCACCCAGCAGGCCGGCTACGCGCCGACGGATGACGTCAACGGCTACCGCCAGGAGGGCTTCGCCAAGTTCGACCGCAACGTCAACAACGGCCGCCGCTGGTCCGCCTCCCGCGCCTACCTGTGGCCGATCCGCGGGCGCAGGAACCTCGACATCACCACGCTCGCGTTCGTCACCGACCTGATCTGGCAGGGCAACCGCGTCACCGGCGTCCAGTACACCCGCGGCCGCTCCAGTCACACGGTCACCGCCGGTGAGGTGATCCTGTGCGGCGGCGCGTTCAACACCCCGCAGCTGCTGGAGCTCGCCGGAGTCGGCGACCCGGAGGTGCTGAAGAAGGCCGGCGTCACGCCCCGCATCGACCTGCCCGGTGTGGGTGAGAACCTGCAGGACCACCTCGAGGTGTACCTGCAGCACGCCTCCACCCAGCCGGTGTCGATGATGCCGGCGCTGGAGAAGTGGCGCGCCCCGTTCATCGGTGCGGACTGGCTGTTCAACCGCCAGGGCCCCGCCGCCACCAACCACTTCGAGGCCGGCGGCTTCATCCGCACGAACGATGAGGTCAAGTACCCGAACCTGATGTTCCACTTCCTGCCGCTCGCGGTCCGCTACGACGGCTCCGGCGGCGGCCACGACCACGGCTACCAGGTGCACATCGGCCCCATGAACTCCGATGTGCGCGGCCGCCTCCACATCACCAGCAGCGACCCGCGCCAGCATCCGTCGATCCTGTTCAACTACCTCTCCACCGAGAACGACCGCCGCGAATGGGTCGAGGTGATCCGCGCGGCCCGGCACATCCTGTCGCAGCCCGCGTTCGATGCGTTCAGCGGCGGCGAGATCTCCCCGGGACCGGACGTGGAGACGGACGAGGAGATCATCGACTGGGTGGCGCGCGATGCCGAAACCGCACTGCACCCCTCGTGCTCCGCGAAGATGGGCGTGGACGACATGGCCGTGGTGGACCCCCACTCCATGAAGGTGCACGGCACCGAGGGTCTGCGCGTGGTGGATGCGTCGGTCTTCCCCTCAGTCACCAACGGCAACATCTATGCTCCCGTCATGATGGTTGCAGAGAAGGCCGCCGACGCGATCGCCGGCAACACAATGCTCACCCCCGAGAACCCGCCGGTGTACCGCGCGAACGCCGGGATGCCCCTCTACCCGGAGGGCGATCCCCGTAACGACGCCTGGAACGCGAAGGACGGCGTGCCGACCGCGCTCGAGGCCATGGCCGCACAGGACTTCGACGGACTCGCCCGCCGCGGCTTCGCCAACACCGGTGCCGGCGCTGAGGAGCGCTGAGCCATGGCCCGCACCTACACCTCTGACCTCCCGGTGGTGAACGAGCCGCGCCCGAAATGGCTCGTGTTCGGAGTCGCCGCCGTGTTCACCGTGGTGGTGTCCGGCTGGGCGCTGCTCGCCCCCGCCAACGCCGAGGGCGTCCTCGGCGCCGCAGTCGAAGTGATCGGCGACTGGGTGGGCTGGGCGTACATCGCGCTGGCCACCGTGGTCCTCGCGTTCGTCATCTACCTGGCGATCCGCTTCGGCCGGGTCCGCCTCGGCCAGGACACCGACCGGCCGGAGTTCTCCACGTTCGCATGGGCGTCCATGCTGTTCGCCGCCGGCATCGGCACCGACGTCATGTTCTTCGCCGTCGCCGAGCCCGCCACCCAGTTCCTGAGCCCGCCCAGCGGCGAGCCGGGGACCGTGCAGGCGGCGCGCGAAGCGGTCGTGTGGCCGCTGTTCCACTACGGCGTCACCGGCTGGGGCATGTACGCACTGATGGGCATCGCGCTCGGCTACTTCGCGCACCGCCGCGGCCTCCCGCTCGCGGTCCGCTCCGCCCTCTACCCTCTGGTGGGCCGACGGATCCACGGCGCAGTCGGTCACGCCGCCGACATCGCGACGGTGCTCGGCACCATCTTCGGCGTCGCCACCTCGCTCGGCATCGGCGTGGTGATGCTGAACGTGGGCCTCGGGATCCTGTTCGGGTTCGAGCAGGGGGTGCCGGTGCAGGTGGGCCTGGTGGTCCTCGCGGTCGCGATGGCGACGATCTCGGCGACGACCGGTGTGGACAAGGGCATCCGCATCCTGTCGCAGCTGAACGTGGCGCTGGCGCTCGTCCTCGCCGGCTGGGTGCTGGTCACCGGCCACACCACGTACCTGCTGCGCGCCGCGGTGATGAACGTGGGTGACTTCGTGTCCATGTTCCCCGGCCTCACCCTCAACACGATGGCGTACGACTACGACGCCCTCTGGATGAACTCCTGGACCCTGTTCTTCTGGGCCTGGTGGGTGGCGTGGGCGAGCTTCGTCGGCATGTTCCTCGCACGCATCTCCCGCGGCCGCACCATCCGCCAGTTCGTGATCGGCACCCTGCTGATCCCGTTCTCCTACATCCTCATGTGGGTGACGGTGTTCGGGAATGCCACCATCAAGCGCATCACCGACGGCGACACCGCGTTCGGTCAGGTCGCCGCCGATTCACCCGAGTCCGGGTTCTTCGAACTGCTCAGCCAGGTGCCGCTGGCGCCGGCGGTGATCGCAGTGGCGACGTTCGTGGGTCTGCTGTTCTACGTCACCAGTGCCGACTCCGGCGCCCTGGTGATGGCGAACCTGTGCTCCGAACTCCCCCACGCGGAGGCGGATGCGAAGCCGTGGCTGCGGATCTTCTGGGCCGCCGCCACCGGCGTCATCACGATCGCGATGCTGATCGTCGGCGGCATCACCGCGCTGCAGTACGCGACCGTGGTGATGGGTGTGCCGTTCGCGATCGTGATGGTGCTGGTGATGCTGGGCCTGCACCGGGCGCTCAGCGAAGAGGAGCGCACCAGCCTCGCCTACCAGCGCTCCGTGCGCGGAGCGGTGGTCGGGCGCATCGCTGCGCAGGACCGCAACAGCACGGGCGGGTCCTGGAAGCGCCGCTTGGCGCGGCAGTTCGGGTCCGTCACCCAGCGCCAAGCCGAAGCCGAGCTCTCCGCCCGGGTCATCCCCGCCATGGAGGAGGTCCGCAGCGAGCTCCAGGGCCACGGCGTGGACGTCGCGATCAACCATGAGGAGATCCGCCTGGAGTCCGTGGTCAAGGCCGTCACCCTGCTGGTGCCGGCGGCGGAGGAGGGCTATGAGCACTTCGAGTACCGGGTGCAGATCCGTGAGATGCGCGCACCGACCTACGGCCGCGGCATGATCGAAGCGGATGACACCACCTACGAGGTGGAGACGCTGGTGCCCGGTGGCGGTGTCTACAACATCATGGGGTGGAGCGAGGAGGAGATCGCGCACGACATCCTCAATCACTTCACCTGGTGGTCCGGCACGTTCATCAAGCCGGAGGCCGACGTCCAGGCCTGACCCTGCGGCCGCGAGGCGCGCACCGTCAGCGCATGCGCGCTTCGGCGGTGCGCGCCGCGGGGGCTTCGCTGCCGCGGAAGCGTTCGCGGATCCGTCGGGCGGTGCGGAACAGCAGGAACGCACCCGCGATCGCCCCGATGATCACGATGACCGCGACCGCGCCGGCGAGGATCGGCAGCAGGACCGCGAGGAGGGCGAGAACCACAGCGGCGATGTCCTCACCGGTGCTGACCAGTACGTTCGACACCGGCTCCGGGGAGGCGTTGACGACGGCGCGGGTGCCGGCCTTCGCGGCGTGGACGCTCAGCGCGGAGAACGCGCCGACAGCCGCGAGGACAACGGCGTTGGCGGTGTCGGTCTCGCCGCCGAGCAGGAAGCCGATCGCACCGCCGGCGATGGGGCGCACAACGGTGTGGATGGCGTCCCACACGGAGTCGAGGAACGCGACCTTGTCGGCGAGGAAGTCCACCACGAGCAGGATCCCGGTGATGACGAGGACATCAGTGCGGCCCATGACGTCCGGGACCGCGCCGACCTGGAGGAACCGGTCGGCGATGCCGAGCATGAACAGCATCAGGTAGGGGCGGATGCCGCTGACGGCACCGGAGCTGAGGGTCATCATCAGCGCTTCCATGGCGCCTCGCTTTCGTCGTGGAGCGATTCGCGTTCAGTGTAGCCACGCGGTGGGAGGGGCGCGGGGCCGGGCCGACGGGGTCCGCCCTCCCCGGAGGACCGACGGGCTCCGCCGTTCGACGCCAGCCGACGGGGCCCACCGGCCCTAGTGAGCCCGGGCCCCGGGGCGTAGTGTGGCGGCATGGCACAGTTCCGCAGACCCGCATCGCTCACCCCCGCCCAGCAGGAACAGATCGAGGGCGGCACGGATCCCGCTCTGAAGGACCAGATCGCGCACGATTCGGCGGCTGCTCTGCTGCGCGAAACCCGCGGCACCGTGGACCCGTCGGCCGTGGAGCGGATCCTCCGCCTCGCCGAGAGCGAAGGCCTGGACGACATGGCGGCGCTGTGGTCGGGCGCGCCGGCGGTGTCACTGCCGGGTGCGCTGTGGCGGCTGTACGTGCTGCACACGTGGGTGCAGCAGCAGACGGCGGAGGTGCGGCGGCGCTACCAGATCGGGACGCAGTCCGCTCCGGGGCTGCGCTACCGCTCCGGCATCGCGAACCCGCCGGACCTGGACGATATGCGCCGCACTCTGGACGAGATCCTGCGCGGCGCGTTCACCGGCGACCTGTCGATGGCGCTGCTGCGGGCCTCCGCGGTCGCGATGCTCTCGGCCTACGGAACAGCGCACCTCGCGGACGCACCGGGCTCCGGGGCCGACGACCCCTCAGCCGACGGCGCGGGCCGCATCACGATGCAGGCGGACCGTCTGCACCGTCTGGGCGAGGACCTGGAGGCGGCCGGCCGGGCAGCGGCCGGCGGCTCCCTCTTCTGAGCAGAGACCACGTTTTCCGTTGACGTCACGGCCGGTCATCTGACCATCACCTGAACGTTACCGACATGTAACTCCACTGCCCGCCCAAGAAATCCTCTGACCTGGCACAACGCCGTTGCGCAGAATTGGGACCGGGCTGGGCCCACGCGATGGGCCTGTTGTACAGTGGAATCGCGTCGGGTCGCGGCAGCCCCGGGCTCCAACCTCTGCCGCTTCGAGCGGCCTTCGCGCCGACAGGCGCTCCCGGCCCGACGCGTCAACGTCATCCTCCCCGACCGCCGATCACTCCGCCGAGCCCCGCCATCGCGCGTGCACCACGAAGCAGTGGCCGGCGGCGCCGCATCGCCCCGACTGCAGACTGGACATTCCATGCGTCTGTTCGCGCCGAAGCACCAGAAATCGATCTACGACCTCTTCGGCGATCTCTCCCAGATCCTCGTGGTCAGCAGCGAGGCCCTGTCGCGGGCGTTCGGTGAGGCCCCCTCGGAGCGGCCCGTCCTGATCCGACCGATCGAGAAGGGCGCCGCGGACGCCGCGAAGGTGACCCGCCGCATCGCGAACATCCTCGCGGTCTCCCTCATCACTCCGTTCGAAGCGGAGGTCCTGCACGAGCTGTCGCACCGGATGTCGAACGTGGCGGCGCAGATCCATCGCACCGCAGACCTGACCGTGCGCCTCGGCATGGGGTCGCTGCCGCCGCGCCTGCTCGATGCGGCGACGGTGCTGGAGCGCGCCGCCGGGCACACCGTGGAGGCCACCTGGGAGATGTCCGATGTGGCGGCGCTGTCCACGTTCTACGACGAGATGCGCCGCATGGACACCCACGTGCAGGAGCTGCTGCGCCGTGCCCTGACTGATCTGCTGCGCCCCTCGCCGCCGGAGAACGAACAGGCGGGGGCCCGTGCCGCGCAGGGCGCCCCGAACGTGGGCAGCGTGTCGACATCCACCATGGAAACACCGGACCTGTTGGGGGTTCTGCGCACGCGGGAGATCATTGCGGCGATGGAGGAGATCGCTCACGCCCACCAGGCAGTGGCCCAGACCGTCGACCTGCTGAGGGTGAAGGATTCGTGACCCTCGGCATGCTCGGGGTCGTCATTGCGAGTGCGCTCGCGATGGCGTGGATGAACGGCTTCCACGACGCCCCGAACGCCATGTCCACCACGATCGTCACGAAGAACCTTCCGGAGCACACCGCTCTGCGGATCGCCGCGGTCCTCAACGGCCTCGGCGCGGTTCTCGGGGTCGCATTCCTCATCACCGTGGACACCACGCTGGTGTCGATAGCCGGCCTGCCCGCGTTCATGGAGAACGCGGGCCCGCACTTCGGGCTGGTACTGGCTTCGGCAGTGCTGGTGTCGATCCTGTGGAACGTGATCACGTGGCTGGCGGGGATCCCGTCGTCGTCCTGGCATGCGATCTTCGGCGGCCTGCTCGGCGCCATGGTCGCCACCGGCCATCGCAGCGTTGATGCACTGGCGGTGGCGCTCTTCGTGGCGCCTCTGCTGCTCGCACCGGTGATGGGCATGGCCCTGTCCTTCGCGCTGACGCACGTCCTCGCGTCCTTCACCAGCCGGGAGATCGGTCGCACCCGCCATCTGCGACTGCTGCAGACCCTGTCAGCGTCGACCGTGGCGCTGGGCCACGGCATCAACAACGGCCGCCTGCCGATGGGGATCATCCTGGTGGCGCTGGCGGCGCACGGCGGCACCCCGATCGATCATGTGGTGGCAGACGGGGAGATGCGCGTCCCGCTGCTGGTGATGGTGGCGGTGCCGTTGTTCCTCGCCCTGGGAACGCTGGCCGGAGCCAAGCGCATCATCCGCACACTGGGGCGGCGCCTGACTGACCTGTCGACCCCGCAGGGGCTGGCAGCGGAGACGTCCACGGCGCTCGTACTGTACGTGGTGGCGTTCGGTATGCAGGTGCCGGTGTCGAGTTCGCAGACCATCACGTCGTCGATCGCGGGAAGTGCGATGGCGGTGTCGAGGCGCCAGGTGAACTGGGGCCTGTTCATGCGGATTGCGGCGTTCTGGGTGCTGACCCCCGGGTTCTGCTTCCTGGCGGCGCTGCTGGGGGCCGGCCTGGTGGCACCGTTGGTCTGAACCAGCGGACCGCTCACCCTACTTTCGGAGGACGGCCGGCGCCGTCGGCATCACCTAGACTCGCGGTGTTCGCGCGGCCGGTGAGCGGCCTGCGCATCCCGTTCCGCTGTCTGAGGAGAAGCCCATGTCCAGCAACCAGTTCCGCCCCCAGGACGACGAGTCCCGCCGTCCTTCCTTCGGCCTGCCCGGCCCGTCCCAGCCGTCGGCGAACGGTGGTGAGCCGGACTTCTCCGGGTCGGCATCGCACCCGTCGGCCTCCGGTGAGGGCTTCGACGGTTTCTCCGGCTCGATGGATCACCAGTTCGGCCAGTCGTCCGCGTCCCAGTTCGGGTCCTCGGCGCCGGCGAGCGGCGCCGGGTCGTCGGCCCACGGCTTCGGCCAGTCGTCCGCCTCGCAGTTCGGACAGAACTCCACCTCGCCGTTCGGCCAGTACGCTCCGGCGCACCCCGACCACCGCATGGGCCCAACCGGCCTGCCGACGGGCGGCCCGGGCGGCCCGCGCAAGAAGCAGAAGCCGGTGGGCATCATCCTGACGATCATCGGCGGTGTGCTGACGCTGGCGAGCATCGCCATGTTCATCGTGTCGCTCGTGATGTTCGGCAACTCGATCGGTTCCATGGCGGACCAGTTCGCCGGTGACACGGTGAACGGCTCGGCCGTGTCCGGCGGCGAGAGCTCCTACACGGTCAAGACCGACGGCATGGCTGTGGTGATGCCGGCGGTGGCCACCAAGGACCTCTCCACCGCATCCTGCACCGCTGTTGACCAGGACGGGAACGATATCGCCCCGCAGACCGATTCGAACACGGAGACGATCGGCGAGGTCGGCGGCGTGGAGTACTCCACCGCGAAGCAGGCGTTCTTCTCCGTGGACGGGTCCTCCATGACGGTCACCTGCTCCGGCGTCACGGAGCCCATCATGGTGATCGGCCCGGTGGGCATCGGCTCGTTCATGGGGGCCGGTGGCCTCCTGCTCGGTGCGATCGGTGTGGGCCTGCTGGGTGTGGGCCTGCTGATCGCCGGCATCATCGTGATGATCGTGCGCGCCGCCGGCCGCTCGAAGGCCGCTGCCTGATCACAGCATCCGACGGCCCGGTCGGGTTCCCTGCGCGGGGACCGGGCCGGGCCGTCTCATACCGTGCACCCTGCTCACCGTAGGGCGGCGACGGTGGGTACCGTAGGGAGCACTGACGTTCTAGGGAGAGTGGAATGCATCCTCGCGCCGGCAGGGTCGCCGAAGCAGGCGACCTCATCGATGTCGAAGCCCTCATCGACGCATACTTCGACCAGCACCCCGACCCGGAGAACCCCGATCAGCGGGTCGCCTTCGGAACCTCCGGGCATCGCGGAAGTTCGTTCGATACGGCCTTCAACGAGGACCACATCGCCGCGACCACGCAGGCTATCGTGGAGTACCGCGCCCAGCAGGGCATCCGCGGCCCGGTGTACGTGGGTCGCGATACGCACGCACTCAGCCAGCCGGCGTTCGATACGGCTCTGGAGGTGCTGGGCGGCAACGGCGTGACCGCGCTGATCGACGCGCTCGGCACCTACACCCCCACCCCTGCGGTGTCGCACGCGATCCTCACCCACAACCGCGGCAAGGGCGCGAGCGATCCTTCGAGGGCCGACGGGATCGTCATCACCCCGAGCCACAACCCGCCGCGCGACGGCGGCTTCAAGTACAACCCGCCGCACGGCGGCCCCGCGGACACGGATGCCACCAGCTGGATCCAGGACCGCGCCAATGAGCTCATCGCGGGCGGCCTGAAGGACGTGAAGCGGATGCAGCGTGCGCAGGCGCTGCACACGGCGCAGAAGCACGACTACCTGTTCCACTATGTGCAGGACCTGCCGAACGTGGTGGACATCGAGGCGATCCGCCGTGCTGGGGTGCGGATCGGCGCGGATCCGCTGGGCGGCGCCGCGGTGGACTACTGGGCGCA
This sequence comes from Helcobacillus sp. ACRRO, assembly GCF_022347125.1. Lineage (NCBI taxonomy): Bacteria > Bacillati > Actinomycetota > Actinomycetes > Micrococcales > Dermabacteraceae > Helcobacillus > Helcobacillus sp. ACRRO. The sequence goes on along the minus strand of NZ_JAKRNG010000006.1, from coordinate 86,203 downwards.
GATCGCGGAGATGCACGATCTGGATCTGACGGTGGTGAACCCGCAGGTGGATCCGCAGTGGGGCTTCATGACCCTGGATGCGGACGGCATCATCCGGATGGACTGCTCCAGCCCGCAGGCGATGGCGTCGCTGCTGGAGAAGAAGGACCAGTTCGACATCGCCACCGGCAACGACGCCGATTCGGATCGGCACGGCATCGTCACCCCGGACGGCGGGCTGATGAACCCGAACCACTACCTGGCGGTGTCGATCGACTATCTGTTCTCGAACCGACCGGACTGGCCGGCGGAGGCGGCGATCGGGAAGACCCTGGTGTCCAGCTCGCTGATCGACCGGGTGGGCGGCCGCCTGGGCCGTCAGGTGCGGGAGACTCCGGTGGGCTTCAAATGGTTCGTGCCCGGGCTGCTGGAAGCGTCCGTCGGCTTCGGCGGTGAGGAGAGCGCGGGCGCGTCGTTCCTGCGGCGCGACGGCTCCGTGTGGACCACCGATAAGGACGGGATCATCATGGCGCTGCTGGCGTCGGAGATCACCGCGGTGACGGGCAGGAACCCGCATCAGCACTACCTGGGGCTCGTTCAGGAGTTCGGTGAGACGGCCTACGGTCGCCTGTCGGCGCCGGCGGATCGCGAGGCGAAGGCGAAGCTGAAGAAGCTGTCGCCGGATGACGTGACCGCGACCGAGGTGGCGGGTGAGCCGGTGGAGACGGTGCTGACTGAGGCTCCGGCGGGCGGCCCGATCGGCGGCGTGAAGGTGCTGACCGAGTCGGCGTGGTTCGCTGCGCGCCCGTCGGGCACGGAGGACATCTACAAGATCTACGCCGAGTCGTTCCGCGGCGAGGAGCACCTGCAGCAGGTGCAGGCCGCGGCGCAGGACGTGGTGGATCGGGCGCTGAAGGGCTGACCGGAGGGGCCGACGGGTGCCGCCGGTGGCGGTGTCCTGAGGCACGGTCGAGACCATCACCCCGTGACATGTCCGAGCCCAGCCCCTAGGCTGGAGCGGTAGAGCAGTCGTCCACGATCGGTGCGTTCCGCGCGCGAAGGGGGTTCGTATGAACCACGATGCTGCGCGTCACCGCACCCGAAAAGCGGCCTTGCACGTGTCTGTGTCCGCTGCGGCGCTGAGCGCCCTGGTCGTGCCCACCACAGCCTCTGCAGAGGCTCCTGGGCCTGCAGAGCACCGGCCCGCTGCCGCAGTGGAGGCATCGTTGAACCGCTCGACTGCGCTGGACGGTCCCACTGTGAGCGGGAAGATCAGCGATTCTGGGGACTCTGACCGCGGGCGGAACAACGAGAAGCGTCCAGGAACGAGCGCACCGGAGACGCCACAGCCTACGGAAACCCCGACGCCGTCCACTTCCGACTCAACGGCCGGCGAGGAACCGACCTCGATCCCGTGGATCGACCTGGTGCCCGCGGAGCCCATCGAGTCGCCGTCGCCGACTCCGACTCCTCCGGATGAGCAGACCAGCCCGGACAGCGACCCGGTGGAGAGCCCGACGCCCACGCCGAGCCCGTCCGACCCGACCGACAAGCCGAGCCCGAGCCCGTCCGACCCGACCGACAAGCCGAGCCCGAGCCCGTCCGACCCGACCGACAAGCCGAGCCCGAGCCCGTCCGACCCGACCGACAAGCCGACTGAGACGCCGACGAAGCCCGCCCCGTCGGACCCCACCGAAAAGCCGAGCGAAAAGCCGACCGACAAGCCCACCGAGTCCCCGACGGACAAGCCGACTGAGACGCCGACGAAGCTCGCCCCGGAGAAGACGCCCACGGCGGAGCCGCAGCCGGAGGCGCCGACTCGGAATCCGAAGCAGAAGCCGGAGGAGGCGCGGCCGGAGCGTCAGCCCCGCGATCAGGGGGACGCGGTGAAGCCGAGCCCGGAGCGCACTCTGTCTGCGCAGGAGCGGGAGCAGCAGGCCCGTCAGCGCGCCGCTGAAGAGCAGGCACCGGCGGCCCGCAGCGGAGAGTTCCAGCGCAATCAGGACGACTCCCAGGCGGGCGCCGCCGCGGGTGACGGCGGTCCGGGCCAGCCCCCAGCCGCGTCGCAGGAGCCCGCAGAGGCTGAGGCGCCGCGCCCCGATACGACCGCCGATATCGCACCGTCGGAGGTGGTGGCGGTGCCGAGCACCGATGAGGGCAATGCCTTCGACCGGTTGATCAACTCCTGGGCCACCCAGAAGAACGGGTTCGGTCAGGTGCGCGTGATCATGCTGTCCACCGTGGGTCTGGGCTTCCTCGTCTCCGGCACCACGGCCTATATGACGCTGCGGGCACGCCGCAAGTAGCACAGGCTCCGCACCCGGGGCGGTGCGGGATGCTCAGTCGAGGCGGCTGCGGATCGCGTCCAGCAGCGACGGCACAGCGCGCTCCAGGCGCGCCACCATCTCATCGAACGCCGGATCATCCTCGTACCACGGGTCCGGCACGTCCAGGTCACTGCCGGTGGCGCCCTCCGGCATCGCCGGATCGAACGCTCCCCACATCCGAACCTCGGTGCCTGCGCACAGCTCCGGCGCCGCCTCCACCTGCCGCTGCAGGGTTTCGCGATGGTTCAGGGTCATCGCCAGCACCAGATCCCACTGGGCGAGCTCATTGACGTGCACCGTTCGCGCCGCGTGCAGGTCCGCGCGGTGACCGGCCCGCTGAAGAGCCGCGGCGGTCCGATCATCCATCGGCATGCCCTCGGCCTCCCAGGTGGTGCCGGCGGACCCGACCTCGACACTGTCGGACAGCCCTGCCTCATCGACCGCGGCTGCGAGCACGGCGGCAGCGGCCGGCGACCGGCACACGTTCGCCGTGCACACGGTGAGGACCCGGAACCTGTTCATCCGGTCATTGTTCCAGACGCCCCGCCGCCGCGCGACGCCCCAAGTCCCGGCGGTGTTGCCTCGGCGTCCCTCCCCGGTCGACCCGGCGCCGTCCGGTGTTCACGGAGTCGATGCCCAAAAGAGACCCTGCCGGCCCTGGAACTCCTGGTGCTCGCGGACTTCTCCCGTACACTGGCTGGGATACGAGAGACCAGCACGAACACCAGGAAGGCCGCCCATGCCGGAGATCATTCACGCCCAGGACACCGACTGGCCGCGGGTCCGCGAGATCCGACTGCGCGCTCTCAGCGCCGACCCCTACGCCTTCGGCCAGTCCTGGGAGACCGAATCCGCCTACCCCGACTCGGTGTGGCAGGAGCGCGTCGCCGAATCGGCATGGTTCCTCGCCCTCGAAGAGGGTGACCCGATCGGCGTTGTCACCACCCGCCACGAAGCGGACTCCCCCGAGGAGGAGCGCGAACTGCAGGCTATGTGGGTGCAGGCCGACTTCCGCAAGTCCGGTGTCGCCCGTGAGCTCGCCGACTCCGTGTTCGAGTGGGCTGCGAACGACGGCGCCTCGGTGGTGACGCTGTACGTGTCGCCGTCGAACCCGGCGGTGAAGATGTACGAGGCACTCGGCTTCACCGACACCGGTGACCGCTGGACCGTCTCGGAGGACGACCCGAAGTCCGCGTGGATCAAGATGGCCCGCCCCCTCTGATCCGTCTGCCTGAGAGAACGCCGCCCCGACCATCACGATGACGCCCACCCCTGTTCCCGCTGACGGCGCCGGTGAGGTCCGCCCCTTCTGGGCCGCCCGCCTGGAGGACGCGAAGAACCGCGTGGTCGGTCGTGTGCTCGATCGCGCCGGGTTCGAACCGCGCCTGCAGCCGTACGACGGCTACGGGTCCCTCACACAGGTGCGGATCCTCGGGAAGGTCCTGTACGGCCGCGCCGGCACCGGCGCCGACCACCACGACCAACCGGTGCAGGACATGCGCGGTCTCGCGGTGCGCGGCTTCCGCAACTTCCTCGGCCAGCCGATGGCGCACCACGCGGTCGAGATCGATCTGCCGACGGTGTCCGGCGTGGAGACGGTCACCGTCGTGGCGGACCGCTCCGGCATCATCGACGCCACCCTCCCCGCCGAACTGGAGCCGGGCATCCACGAGATCCGGATGCGGTCGGCGCACCCGTCGGCTGCCCCGAAGGGCTCCCACCAGACGCAGCGTCCCGCCCTGCGGGACAACACCGTCACCACCACCATCACGGTGATCGACGACTCCCAGCAGCGCCTCGGCGTGGTCTCCGACATCGACGACACCGTCATGGTGACGCTGCTGCCGCGCCCTCTGCTCGCCGCCTGGAACGCGTTCGTGGTGCAGCAGACCGCGCGCCGCGTGGTGCCCGGCATGCCGGTGCTGTACCAGCTGCTGCGCCGCACCTATTCGATCTCGCAGGGCGATGACCGCGGCCCCGGTGCCGGGTCCGTGCCCGGCATCGGCGCAACCACGCCCGGCACCCGCCTGCCGTTCGTGTATCTGTCCACCGGGGCGTGGAACGTGGCACCGGTGCTGGCGCGCTTCCTGTTCAAGAACGGCTACCCGGTGGGCCCGCTGCTGCTGACCGACTGGGGCCCCACCAACACCGGGTTCTTCCGGTCCGGTTCGCAGCACAAGCGCCGATCGCTGGCGAATCTGGCGGAGATGTTCCCGACCATGCAGTGGATCCTCATCGGTGACGACGGCCAGCACGACCCCGAGACGTATTCCCACTTCGTGGCGACCCACCCGGACCACGTGAAGGCCGTGCTGATCCGCGAACTGTCCACCGACCAGCACCAGCTCGCCGAGGGCGGGCGGCACCCGCTGCGCGCCGTCGGTGCCGCGGGCCGTTCACTGCTGTCGCTCATTCCGAAGCTGCCGCACCCCTCGGCGATGCGCGCCCAGATCCGCGACGACGCCCAGGACGGCGCCGATCATGCCGATGATCAGCAGCGCGCAGAGGACCACCACACCCTGCACGGCACCAGCGAGGTGACGGCCGAGGCCCGCGCCGCAGAGGACGCCGGTGATGGCCGCTCCCCCGAAGCCCAGCCCACCGACGAGGCCCGCGGCGTCCTCGCTGAGCGCCGGATCCCGTGGATCAGCTCCGCGACCGGATTCGGGCTGGTGACGCGCCTGCGCGACCGGGGTCTGCTGCCGGACGGCAGGACGGAGAAGTGATGGCGGGGACCGCCGGCGCGGGCGAGCAGCCCCGCGGCCGCATCGTGCCCGCCGAGGTGAGCGACGCCGACGCCATCGCCTCGATGGTGGTGCGCGCCTATCGGCTGCAGCTCGAGGGCTCCTGGACCACCGAGCAGGGCCTCGTGGAGGGCGACCGCACCAACGCCGAGGAGGTCCGTGCCCTCATCGCCGATCCCACCATGCACCTGCTCCTGGCGCGCGGCTACCGCTGGCGGGCCGGCGAGGAGGCCCGCGCCGACGGGGCCGCGGCCGAATCCGCGACGACCGGCGCGAGGGCGGATTCGATCGACGGCTGCATCATGCTGGAGATGCACCCCGGCCACGACATGCCGGAGCTCGGCCTGTTCGCGGTGGACCCGTCGGCCCAGGGGCACGGCATCGGCCGCGCCCTCGTCACCGCCCTGGAGGACGAGGCCCGCCGACGCGGCTTCCCCGGCGTGGTGCTGAACATCCTCGACCACCGACCCGAACTGCAGGCCTGGTACGAGCGGCTCGGCTTCACCACCACCGGCAAGCGCACGGCGTTCCCGCCCGCCCTCGGCGCGAACCGCCCCCTCGTGGACGGCCTGCACTTCAACGAGATGGCGAAGCGGTTCACAGAACCGACTGGATGAAGTCCTTCAGCCGCTCTGAGCGCGGAGCGTCGATCAGCTGACGCGCCGGCCCCTGCTCCACGATCTGACCGTCGTCCATGAACACGAGCGAATCGGCGACCTCGCGGGCGAAACCGATCTCGTGCGTCACCACGATCATCGTCAGGCCCTGCTGCGCGAGGTCCTTCAGCACCTGCAGCACCTCCGCCACCAGCTCCGGATCGAGCGCCGAGGTGGGCTCATCGAACAGCATCACCTCCGGCTCCATCGCCAGCGCACGCGCAATCGCCACCCGCTGCTGCTGACCACCGGACAGCTCGCTCGGGTAATGATCGGCCCGCTCAGCCAGGCCCACACGAGCCAAGAGGTCGCGGGCCTGCGCCTGCGCCTGGGCCTTCGGCATGCCCTTCACGTGCACCGGCGCCTCCATCACGTTCTGCAGGGCAGTGCGGTGCGGGAACAGGTCGAAGCGCTGGAACACCATGCCGATGCGGGAGCGCTGCGCGTCGATCTCCTTCGGCTTCAGACGCTGCAGGCGCCCGTCGGCCAGCGGCTGCTCACGGTAGCCCTGCAGCACGCCGTCCACGTAGACGGCGCCGGCCGTGGGGATCTCCAACTGGTTGACGCACCGCAGCAGAGTGGACTTGCCGGAGCCGGACGGGCCGATCAGGACGGTCACCTCGCCCTCGCGGACCGTCAGGTCGCAGCCCTTGAGGACATGCAGGGAGCCGAACTCCTTGTGGACGCCGCGCAGCTCCACCAGGGGGCGCTGCTGCGGCTCGGACGCAGCGGGGGTGTTGGGATTCTCAGTCATCACAGCTCCACCTGGGGCAGGGGGTCCTTCGGGGTCGTCTTCGCGCGGTTGATGTTCTTCTGCCGCGAGCGGGAGGGGGCACGGTCATCGAAGCCGCGGCCGAAGTACCGCTCCAGGTAGAACTGGCCCACCATCAGCACACTGGTGACCGCGAGGTACCAGAGGGCCGCCACGATCAGCAGCGGGATCGGCTTGAACAGCATGGTGGAGATCGAGTTCGAGGCGAACGTCAGGTCCAGGGTGAACGGCACCGCCAGCACCAGTGAGGTGGTCTTCAGCATGCCGATCGTCTCGTTGCCGAGCGGCGGGATGATCACCCGCATCGCCTGCGGCACGATGATGCGCCGCAGGATCAGCGAGTTCGACATCCCCAGCGCCTTCGACGCCTCGGTCTGCCCCCGGTTCACCGACCCCAGGCCCGCGCGGACGATCTCCGCGAGGTACGCGCCTTCGTTCAGGCCGAGGCCGAGGACGGCGGCGAGGAACCCGGTGAAGTAGTCGCGGGTGGAGAACGAGAACAGCTCCGGCCCGAACGGCACACCCACCGCGATCTTCGGCACGATCACCGTGAACAGGCCCCAGAACACCAGCTGCGTGTACACGGGGGTGCCGCGGAACACAAAGATGTACACCCAGCTCACCAGGCGCAGCACCGGGTTATCGGAGCGGCGCATGACCGCGGCGATCAGCGCCACCACGGTGCCCAGCAGCATCGAGGTGAACGTCAGCAGCAGCGTCCAGCCCACGCCCTGGATGATCTTCACATCCAGGATGTACTGCACCACGATGCCCCATTCGAACACGGGGTTGGTGATGAGGAAGTTGATCAGTCCGGCGGCGATCAGTGCGACGATCACCGCCGCGATCCAGGTGCCGGGGCGGGCTGCTTCGCGGGCGCGGATACGGCCGGGGATCGCGTCGGCGGTCCCGGCGCGATCAGCGGGCGCCTGCTCGGGGGTGGTCATGCGGTGGTCACTTCCAGTCGGTGGCGGGTCGGGAGGCTGCGGGCCGGTGGTGCGGCCCCGGGCGGTGCATAGTCATCCGGCGTCTGCGGGGTTGATCTCGGCGGTGTCGATCATGCCGGACTCCGTGCCCCACGCCTGCATGATGCGCAGCATGTGCCCGGAGTCGATGAGGTGCTGCACGGCGGCTCGTACCGCTTCGGCGAACTCCGGCTCCGACTTCGCCACGGCGATCCCGTTCAGCGCCGACTCCTGAATGTCCCCGATCTGCTCCAGGGTGCCGCGGGAGCGGGCGATGGCGTAGGAGGTGACGGGGGAGTCGGCGATGAGGATGTCCGCCTTCTTCCCGGCCACGTTGGTGACCGCGTCGTTGTTGGACTCGTAGGCGAGGATGCGGAGCCCGTCGGCGCCGGCATCGCGGCACTCCTGGTCCGCGGCGCGCACCAGCTCCTCCTGGTACGTGCCCACCTGGACCGCGGGGGTGGTGCCGCACAGGGCCGACGGATCAATGCGGTAGGGGTTGCCGGTCGCGACCGCGTAGGAGATGCCGGCTTCGAAGTAGGAGATCATGCTGACTGCGGCGAGGCGCTCGGCGTTGATGGTGAAGCCGGACATGCCGAGGTCGTACTTCGACCCGATCGCGGGGATGATCTGGGCGAACACGGCGTTGTCGGTGCGGGTTCCCATGCCGAGGACTCGGCCGATGGCGTTGAAGACGTCGATGTCGTAGCCGACGGGTTCGCCGTTGGAGAGGAACTCACCGGGCGCGTAGTTCGCGGCGCAGCCGTTGACGAGGGTCCCCTTGGAGCGGATGTGCTCCGGAACGAGGGCCGCGATCTCGGGGACCTCGGCGATGGGGCTGAGGTCCACCTCGGGAACGGCGTTGGTCTCCTTCGCGAGGGTGACGGAGGCGGTGGTGCAGCCGGTGACGGCCCCGGCGGCGGGCAGGCCGACGGCGGCGCCGATCAGGCCGCGCATGAGGGCGCGGCGCGATGGGGACGCACCGGTGATGGTGGGGTGGGGCACCGCTTCGCTCCTGCCGAGATCGCCACATAGTCATTCACTTGGTGGCATAGTTTTTCGTTACGTCGGCAGTCTATGCAGTGCGCGCCCCGATCAGGCGATGTCGCGGGCCGCAGAGCGACCGGATTCACGTCCGCTGAACAGGCACCCGCCCAGGAACGTCCCCTCGAGCGCTTTCAGTCCGTGCATGCCGCCACCGCCGAACCCGCTCGCCTCGCCGGCGGCGTAGAGCCCGCTGATCACGGCCCCGTCGGCCCCCAGCACGCGCCCGCCCAGATCGGTCTCCAGACCTCCGAGGGTCTTGCGCAGCAGGGTGTGCAGGCGGATCGCGATCAGCGGGCCGGCCGACGCATCCAGCAGGCGGTGCGGGGACGCGGTGCGCACGAGCCGATCCCCCAGGAATCGACGCGCACCCCGGATCGCCACCACCTGCGGATCCTTCGCATACGGATTCACCATCTGGTTGTCGCGCTCATGAACGGCGGCGGTGATCGCGGCGCGGTCCAGGGGCCCGTCGTTCAGCGGCTCCATCAGGTCCATCAGCTCCTCCAGGCCGGTGGCCTGCACGAAGTCCTCCCCGCGGTCGAGGAACGCCTGCACCGGGTCGGGTGCGCCGGGCCTGATGCGCTGGGCGACCTTCGCCCAGGACTTCCCGGTGATGTCCGGGTTCTGTTCGCTGCCGGACAGTGCGATCTCCTTCTCCGCAATGGCACGGGTCATGATGAACCAGGAGTGCTCACCGCCCCGGGTGCGCAGCTGGCGCAGCGTGGCAAGGGTGTCGAAGCCGGGGTAGGCGGGCGCGTCGAGCCGGTGGCCGGTGTGGTCGAGCCAGAGGGCGCTGGGGCCGGGCAGGATGCGGATGCCGTGGCCGGGCCAGATCGGGTTCCAGTTGCGGACCCCCTCGGTGTAGTGCCACATCCGCTGCTTGTTGATCCAGTGCGCGCCGGCGGCCTCCGCGACCTGCAGGCCGGAGCCGTCCACGTAGGCGGGCACGCCGATCACGGGGTCACGGGGCATGTCTGCGAGGTCCGCGGGCCACATGGCGCGCACCAGGTCCGGGTTTCCGCCGATGCCGCCGGTGGCGAGGACGACCGCGTCCGCGCGGGCGGTGAACTCGCCGATGACCTCGCGGGTGCTGGCCGCGCCGCGGCGGGAAGGGTCGGCCGCAAGGACGGACCCTGCCGCGCCGAGGACCCGTCGGCCGGAGACCTCCAGGTGCTCCACCCGGTGCCGGTGGGCGAAGCGGATGCGGCCGGTCTCCCGGTGCTGACGGACGCGCCGTTCGAACGGCTCTACGATGCCCTCGCCGGTGCCCCAGGTGATGTGGAAGCGGGGCACGGAGTTGCCGTGCCCCGAGGCGGAGGTGCCGCCGCGCTCCGCCCACCCGATCACGGGGAAGATGCGGTGGCCCATCTGGCGCAGCCAGGCGCGCTTCTCACCGTGCGCGAAGTGCAGGTACGCCTCGGCCCACTGCCGAGGACGGACATCATGCGTCGCGGCGGTGAACTGCGCGGACCCCATCCAGTCCTGGTGGGCGAGCTCCGGGCTGTCGCGCACGCCGAGGCGCCGCTGTTCGGGAGTGTCGATCATGAACAGGCCGCCGAAGGACCAGAACGCCTGCCCGCCGAGGTCCTGCTCGCCCTCCTGGTCGAGGAGGACCACGCTGCGGCCGGCGTCGGCGAGCTCAGCGGCGGCGGCGAGGCCGGCGAGGCCATGGCCGATGACCAGGGCGTCGGCGGTGAGCTCGCGCAGCGGGGCTCTGGCTGGGCGGTGGGGCACGGTGCTCTCCTGTCAACGGGGCGGGCGGCGCAGGAGGCCGGCGCGGGCCGACGGCGCGCCCAATCGGGACTTTGGTCGCGATCTGAGGGCCGCACATGGCCTGAGCAGGCGGTTTCGCCGACTGATCGGTGCGAAGCGCTCGACACGACCGCCCCGCCGGTGTGGGATGGGTGACACAGATTATCGTCGATCTCGCCCCACAGCGTGAATGGCGTCCCCGATTTCGGACATTGCGGTCGAATGAGGGGGTACGGGCGGTCGGCTCTGCCAGGATCGACACAACGCCCATCGATCCGCTTCTGAAGCGAGAGCACCATGAACAGTACGCACCCCGGCACAGCGCGCAACGCCCATAACCGTGTCACGCGGTTCATCCTGCTCGCTGACGAGCCACGGATCCTCGCCGATTTCTACGCCCGAGTGTTCGGCTGGACCTTCGAGGACTGGTCCGAGTTCTCGACCGTCCCCTGTCTCGGTGTGCGCACCGGCAGCGGCACCTCCGGGGTCGACGGAGTCCTCATCCCCCGGCACGACCTGTTCAAGACCCAGTCCGAGCCCGAAGACGCCATCGACTTCTCGCACCTGATGATCGCTGTGGAGAGCATTCAGGAGACGATGCGCATCGCAATCCGAAACGGGGCCGTCCCCGATGGGGATCTGGTCGACGTGGAACCGTTCCCGCGGGGCCAGCGCCTGCGCGACCCGGACGGCAACGGTCTCATCCTGGTTGAGGGAGCGGACCTGTGATGACCCACTATCTGCCGTGCTCGGAGCACGCCTCGCACACCTGTGAATGCCCTCCCCGGCCCGCTCCCAGGCCGAACAGCTCCATCAACCGCGTGGCCCGCTTCCACCTCTCCGCACACGATCTCGACCGGCTCAGCGCGTTCTACACCGCCCTGTTCAACTGGCGTTTCGAGGACTGGACGGAGTGGTACGGCAGCCCCCTCTACGGCATCACCACCGGCCCCGGCTCCCCCGGGATCGACGGCGTCGCCCAGCAGCGCCCCGCCCGCGCCATGACGCAGCAGCCGTACAACCGGCATAAGGGGTGGAACTTCCCGCAGTTCGTGATCGGGGTGCACGACCTCGACGCCGCCTCCGACGCCGTCACCCGCCACGGCGGCGAACTGGTGGGCGGTGTGGTCCACCTGGCGCTGTGCAGCCGTGGCCAGCGGTTCTTCGACACCGAAGGCAACCTGCTCGCCCTCGCCGAAGGCGACCTCCTCTGAGCTGACGCTCAGTCGGCTTCGTCGTCGTCGCGGTTGCCCTCGGAGTCGGTGCCGATGCTGACCTGCAGCACCCCATCCACTTCCATCAGCGGCGCCATCAGGTGCTGCTGCGGCCGCTGGCCGTGGAACTGGATGTCCATGTCGATGCGCCGACCGTTCGGATCATCGATGCGGCGCGAGCAGATGATGGAGGAGGAGAACCCCATGTCGGTCGCCGTGGCGAGCACATCCCGCAGAACGCCCTCACCGTCGCGGTAGGAGACGAACAGCTGGCGCTTCCGGTCCGGGTCCGGGATCCGCTTCACAATCGGCGCGACCACGAACAGGGTGAACAGGTGCAGGAACGTCACCACGGCGGCGAGGCTGAGCATGCCGGCGCCGCACGCCATGCCGACCGCGGCGGACACCCACACGGTCGCGGCGGTGGTCAGGCCGCGCACCACGTTGCGGCCCTTGAAGATCACGCCGGCGCCGAGGAAGCCGATGCCGGACACGATCTGCGCTGAGATGCGCGACGGGTCCAGCGTCACATCATTGCCCAGCACCATCGCGAAGCCGTACGCGGAGATCAGCGTGAACGCGCACGAGCCCATTCCCACCAGCACGTTCGTGCGGTAGCCCGCAGCCTTCTGCCGCACCTGCCGCTCAATGCCGATCAGGGAGCAGAAGAAGAACGAGGCCAGCACCAGCTGCACCTCGATGAGGCTGGTGCTGTTGGTGAATCCGACCAGTGACTGCACGGCTCAGTCCCCTTCCGGTGCGCGGCCCGGACCGGCTCCGGGCGTCGGGATCCCACCGGCCGACGGGTCCTCGACGCTGCCGGGCACCGCGGCCGCGGCGGTGTCACCGGCCGGCCCGTGGTCGGGCTCCTCGGCGGCCTCCTGCTCGTCGAGGTCAACGGCGGGCGCTTCGAACTGCGAGCGGTGCAGCTGTGAGTATGCCCCACCGGCGGCCATCAGGGAGTCGTGGTCGCCCTGCTCCACGATGTTACCGTGCTCCATCACCAGGATCAGGTCCGCGTCGCGGATCGTCGAGAGCCGGTGCGCGATCACGAACGCGGTGCGCCCCGACCGCAGACGGCTCATCGCCTCCTGCACCAGGACCTCCGTGCGCGTGTCCACGCTCGAGGTGGCTTCGTCGAGGATCAGCAGCTCGGGCTCTGCGAGGAACGCCCTCGCGATCGTCAGCAGCTGCTTCTCCCCCGCAGAGACGGTGGTTCCCTCATCCTCCAGGACGGAGTCATACCCGCCGGGCATCTGCATGATGAACTCGTGCGCGCACGCCGCCTTCGCCGCGGCCTCCACCTCGGCGTCGGTCGCATCCAGGCGGCCGTAGCGGATGTTCTCCCGCACGGTGCCGCCGAACAGCCACGTGTCCTGCAGGACCATCGCGGTGCGCGAGCGCAGGTCCGCGCGGGTCAGGGCGCGGGTGTCCACGCCGTCCAACAGGATCCGGCCCGCATCCACTTCGTAGAACCGCATCAGGAGGTTCACGAGCGTCGTCTTGCCGGCACCCGTCGGCCCCACGATTGCGACCGTGGTGCCCGGCTCCGCCGTCAGCGACAGGTCCGTGATCAGGGGGCGGTCCTTCGCGTACGAGAACGCAACATGCTGGAACTCGACCCGGCCGCGGCCCACCTGGTCGGCGGGGGCAGTGTCGGCGTCCAGGGCGGTGACCGCAGTGGAGCCCGTCGGCCCCTCCCCCGCCTCGGCGCCGGTGGCCGACGGGGCAGGCGCAGCCGGCGCGGACACCGCAGCGCGGGCAGCGAGTTCGGCGGTGGCGGCGTCGCTGATCTCATCGGGCTCGTCGAGCAGGTCGAACACGCGCTCCGCGGAGGCGACACCGGACTGCAGCATCGTCGCCATCGACGCCAGCTGGCTCAGCGGCTGCGTGAACTGCCGCGAGTACTGGATGAACGCCTGCACATCACCGAGGGTGAGCTGGCCGCTCACAACGCGCAGACCGCCCACCACAGCGACGGCGACATAGGACAGGTTCCCCGCGAACATCATCAGCGGCATGATCAGCGACGACACGAACTGGGCGCCGAAGCTGGCGCGGAACAGCTCCGCGTTCTCCCGCTCGAACTCGTCGGCGATCTGCTTCTCCCGGCCGAACACGGACACCACGTCATGGCCGGAGAACGCCTCCTCCACCTCGCCGTTGACCTTGCCGGTCGCATCCCACTGCTCAGCGAACAGCTTCTGGGCGCGCTTGCCCACCACCGCGGTGATCACACCGGCCAGCGGGATCACGATCATCGCGATCAGAGTCAGCAGCGGGGAGATCCACAGCATCATCGCGATCGTGCCGATCACCGTCAGCAGGCTCGTGACGATGCCGCCGATGGTCTGGATGAGGGTCTGCTGGATGTTGTCGATGTCGTTGGTGACGCGCGAGAGCACATCACCGCGCGAGGTGCGGTCGAAGTACGACAGCGGCAGCGAGTGGATCTTCTCCTCCGTCTGCCGGCGCAGGCGCTTCACCACGCGCAGCGCCACCCGCACCAGGAGGATGCCCTGCAGCCAGTTCAGCACCGCGGACACCGCATACAGGGCCGTCACCAGGCCGAGCACCGCCCACAGAGCGGAGAAGTCGATGCCGTGGCCCGGGTTCAGCTCCATGCCGCCGAGCATGTCCGCGAACTTCTCGTTGCCCGCGGCGCGGGCCTGCTCGATCACCTGCTGCTTCGTGGTGCCCGGCGGCAGGTGCTTGGAGATCACACCGGAGAAGATGATGTCCGTGGCGCGGCCGAGGATCTTCGGGCCCACCACCGCGAGCGCGACCGACGCGACCGCGGTGATGATCGCGGCGATCAGCATGGGGCGCTCCGGCCGCATCTGTCCGAGCAGCCGCTTCGCCGAGGGGAGGAAGTTCTTCGACTTCTGGCCCGGGCGCAGGCCCCGCGTCGTGTCCTTCTCGTCGGCGCTCATGCGCGCACCTCTTCGCTCTCGCCTGCGCCGTCGATCCCGCCCTGGGATTCGACGATCTCTCGGTATGTGGCGCTGCCGGCCATGAGCTCCTCGTGGGTGCCGCGGCCCACCACTTCGCCGTGGTCCAGCACCAGGATGAGGTCCGCGTCCACGATGGTGGAGACGCGCTGCGCCACGATCACCACCAGCGCGTCCCGCGTCTCCGGTTCGAGGGCCGCCCGCAGGCGCGCATCCGTGCTCAGGTCCAGCGCGGAGAACGAGTCGTCGAACAGGTAGATCGGGGGCCGGCCCACCAGCGCCCGCGCGATCGACAGGCGCTGCCGCTGCCCACCGGACACGTTCGTGCCGCCCTGGGAGATCGGCGAGTCCAGCTGCTGCGGCATCGCCGCCACGAAGTCCCGAGCCTGCGCCACGGTGAGCGCATGCCAGATGTCCTCGTCGGTTGTGCCGTCGCGGCCGAAGCCGACGGTGGAGCGCACAGTCCCGGAGAACAGGTACGGGCGCTGCGGGACGTACCCGAAGGCGCGGTCCATCATCGCGGGGTCGGCGCGGCGAACATCCACGCCGTTGATGCGGACGGCGCCGGAGGTGACGTCGAACGCGCGGGTGATGGCGCCGAGCAGGGTGCTCTTGCCGGCGCCGGTGCCGCCGATGATCGCGACCGTCTGTCCGCCGTGGGCGGTGAAGGAGACGCGGTTCAGCACGGGGCGGTCGGCGCCGTCGAAGGTGTAGGAGACGTCGTCGAACTCGAGGGTGACCCGGTCCGCGGGGCGGGCCCCGTCGGCGGGGCCGGATCCGTCGGCCTGGCGGGTCCCGTCGGCCGGGTCGAGGGGGCGTTCGATCTCGTCGGCCGACGGCAGATGCACCGTCGGTTCGGTGTGCAGCACCTCCGTGATGCGCTCCGCGGACACCATCGCCCGCGGAATCATCATCGTCATGAAGGTCGCCATCATCACCGCGATGAGGATCTGGATCAGGTACGCGATGAACGCGGTGATCGACCCGATCTGCATCTCCCCGCGGTCCACGGGGCCGGCCGCCGCCGCCAGCACCACCACGGAGGAGAACGACAGCAGGAACATGATGGTCGGCTGGATCAGCACCATCAGGTTGCCCACCTGCTTGTTCACCCGGTCATAGCGGAGGTTCGCTTCCTCGAACCGGGAGCGCTCATAGTCCTCGCGGACGAATGCGCGCAGCGGGCGGATGCCCGTGATCTGTTCGCGCAGCACGAGGTTGATCTCGTCGATCCGCTCCTGCATCTGCCGGAACAGCGGCACGCTCTTCCACACGATGCCGCCGATCACGACCAGCATCACCGGCACCATCACCGCGATCAGCCACGCGAGCCCGGGCTCCTGGTTCAGCGCCAGCACCACGCCGCCGATGCCGGTGATCGGGGCCTGCACGATGAAGTTCAGGCCGAAGAACACGAGCATCTGCACCTGCTGCGCATCGTTCGTGGACCGCGTGATCAGCGACGCCGTGGAGAAGGAGCCCATCTCACGGCGGGAGAACCCCTGCACCCGGTGGAACACCGCGGAGCGCAGGTCCCGGCCCACGCTCATGCCGACGCGGGCGGCGCACCAATTGGCCGCCACCATCGCGAGGATGTTCACCACCGTGACGGCCAGCATCCAGCCGCCGAGGCGCCAAATGGTGGGGACATCGCCCTGGGCGATGCCGTCGTCGATGATGTCCGCGTTGATCGTGGGCAGGTACAGGGCCGCCAGCACAGCGACCAGCTGCAGGACGATGACGGCGATGACGAAGGAGAGGTACAGACGGGCGTGCGCTGCGATGAGTCGGACGAGCGTCATGACGCTGATTCTATTCTGTGCACCGCGATACTGTACGCCCCCGGCAGCGGAACCCGGGCTCCTGTCCTGCTCCTGCGGGCGCTACTGTGGTGCAGTGAGCAAATCAGCCCAGCGCCTCGTGATCCTGATCTGCGCCCTCGCCCTCGTGGTGCCGGTGGGCCTCGTCGGCTTCTCCAACCTGAACGGCGGCGCGGACCCGTCGGGCGAGCAGAACCCGTCGGCCCCCGCTGACCCGAGCGGCTCCGGCCAGGGCGGGCGGGCCGGCCAGCAGGACCCCAGTGCCGACCCGAACGCCGGCCGGAAGAAGGTCGACCCGGCGTCCCAGCCGAAGCCGACCGCCACGAAGAAGCCCGCCGCGCCCGCCGCCATGTCGCAGCCCACCGACGCCGGCGCCCTCGCCACCACCGACTACCTCTTCGCCGCCTATCCGCCGATGATCGCCACCGGCGACGTCTCCCAGTGGGGCGAGATCATCGCCCCCGAATGCAAGGAATGCGGCGCCTTCATGCAGAACTCCGCGCAGCTGCACCAGGCGGGCGGCTGGGTTGTGGGCGGCGACATCACCCTCACCGACCCGAAGGCCGAAGTGAAGAAAGCCGACGGGGACCCCACCGCCTCCCACACCGCGACGGTCACATCGCCGTTCACGGAGAAGAAGTCCATCCTCATCGACGACCCGCAGTACGAGGGCCACGTGAACCCCGGCTCGAAGGGCGAGGTCACGGTGTCGCTGAAGTACTCCACCGAGAAGAAGGCCTGGAAGGTCACCGGCATCGCGCTGAAGTGACCCGGCGGGTCAGGCGCGGCGGTACAGGAACAGGTCCGTGCGGTACGGAATGCCGACCATGGAGCCGGGTTCGTGGCCCAGGTGGTCGTGGATGTACCAGTCGAGGTTGCTGAGCACCCGCGCCCGGCGCTCCTCCCCCGCCGTCGCCGTATAGCTGCGGGTCAGAGCGAGCCGGATCATCTCGTCGGTGCTGCGCGGATCCTCCCAGGTGATGACGTGCTGGCCCGTCAGTGTGAGCCCCGGGCCGACCTCGGGGCGGAAGCCCTCGCGCAGGATGTCCCCGGCGTGCATGATCCGGGAGTAGCGGTGCACCCACGGGATCGTCACGTCGAGGGTGTTCCAGATCAGGCCGAGCGTGCCGCCGGCCGCGAGGGTCCGCAGGACCTCCCCGGTCGCTTCGGCCGAGTCGAACCAGTGCCATGCCTGCGCGGCGACCACGAGATCGGCGGACGCGTCCGGCAGGCCCGTGGCCTCGGCTGGGGCGGTGACGCGGGTGAGGGCGGGACGGTCAGAGTGGGCCGGGGAGGCGGGGCCGGGTGCCGGGTCGGAGATGAGCTCAAGCATCGCCGCGCTCGGATCCACCGCCGTCACGGACCAGCCGCGGTTCAGGAGGGCGGTGGTGAGTTTGCCGGTGCCGGCGCCGAGGTCGACCGCGCGCTTTGCGGGGTCCAGGGCTGGGCCGGCGGCTCGGGAAGGGTCTGGGGCGGCGGCCGGGCTCGGGCTCAGCGCCGGGCTTTCAGCGGCTCGGGAAGAGTCTGGGGCGGTGGCGTCGAGGAGGTCGAGGGCCGCGTCCGGATAGCCGGGGCGCAGCGCATCGTAGGCGGCGCCCTGCGTCAGGTACGCCTCGGCGAGTTCGCGTTTGCGGGCATCGGTGAGCTTCGGTGCGGCGCGGCGGGAGATCGGCGGGGCAGGCCTCGGTGACTCACGCTCAGACATGCCAACAGTATTCCGCATGCCAGGGTCGTCCGCGCCCGCGCCCCCCCGGCCCAGGGGATGCCCGGTTCCTGCCCTCCCGTCCCGGCCCAGGGGGTGCCCGGTTCCTGCCCTCCCGTCCCGGCCGAAGGGGCGGGCGAGAGGCGCGAAGCTGGCGTGAGAAGAGCGGCCGTGCACTTTCCGACCGAAAAACCCCTGCAGCGCGGGATTCAGCGCGTTGGAGGGCGATTATGGTCGGAAAGTGCACACGGTCCGTGGCCCGGGCACCGTGACCCGCCCAGGGCAAGGTCAGGAAGGAGGGGGCCGGAACGAAAAGAGGACCCCACGGGGCCGGGATCAGCGCGGGGCGTGGGGAGGTCACGCGAGATGGGAGCGGAGCTGTTCAACCCTCTGCAGACGTTCCAGGCCATACTTTCCGCGCGCCTCCACCACCAGCTCACAGACGCCTTCTACCAGTGCCAACATCGGCACCAAGGTATCGGAAGGCCCAGCAGCCTTTACTGACGCCGTCAACAGCCGCTCTGCAAAAGCGGAGATCGGCGACAACCACGGATCCGTCAGGAGAACCACCGTGATCCCTTGTCCATGGGCCGCCTCGGCAAGCTTGGCAAGTTCAGGGTCGTAACGACGAACATCCGCAACGACGAGGACTCCCCGATCAGCAGCGTCCGCCATCTCCGTTGACGACAGAATCACATGAGGCTCCAGCACCCGAGCGTTCCTCCGCACTGGCGCCAATTGGGCAATCAGCGTTCGTGTCACCGCACCTGAATACGCACCCCCCACGGCGAGCAGGGGCCGTCCCTCGTCCGCCAACAGGCCAACAACGGCTTCGAGCTCAGCCGGATCATTGTCCGCAAAGGTGCTGGTTATGCCCGTCAAGTAGGCATCTCGCGCATGGTCAAAAGTGGTCCGCTCGCCCCCTCGAGCTTCAGCCTGCGAGAGGTTGGACTGGTTCTTCACTGCCAATTCCTCGCGCAACGCGCGCTGCAAACTGCGAAAACCGTCGAAGCCGAGGTGACGAGCAAAGCGGACCACTGTCGGAGCGGACACCTTCGCGTGAGCTGCCAAACTCGCCACCGTGTCCAACCCCAACGTTGGGTACGCGGCAAGCAGCGCGCGAGCGATGCTGCGCTCTGACGGTGTCAGATCCGGCATCACGCTCCGGATATGTTCAGCAACGCTACGGGTGCTGCTTCCGGCGGCGCCGTCCTCGCTGGCACCCGTCATAGCGCCGTCACTTGCGCCCATTCGCTTCTCCTCCTGCCTGCACAACGTGCCTTCGAGGGTACCGGTCCCGTCCCCGCATCCCCGCCGACCAGACTCCGAAATATTCATGACACCACTAGCCATCGTCCGGCACTTTATGTAACCTGCACTACACTCACGAACGCGGACCCCATCGGCAGGGCAGTCATCGCCCCCGCCGTCCATCGGAAAGGCCCTCACCATGTCCGAATCCGTCAGCGCTCACCGAGAGCGTCCAACAACCCGAACAACTGCGCCTCATGCATCATCGGTAAGTCCCCAGACGTCAGAAACAGGCAAGGAAGGCCAACTCTCCACACGCCGAAAGCTCTCTCTGCTCGAGGTCTCCGCCATCTCCATCGGCTTCATGGGGCCGGTCATGGCTATGAGCCTCAACGGAATCGGAGTCTCGGGTCTTGTGGGCAAAGGTGTCCCCTTCACGTTCGTGGTGTCCTTCATCGGAACACTGCTCGTCGCCTATGCATTCATTCGGCTCACTCGCTACGTCACCCATGCCGGCTCCGTGTACGCACTCGCAGGAGTCACCCTTGGACCACGTGCTGGGTTCTTCGGCGGCTTCGCCCTGCTCGGCACATACCTGTTCTTCGCCGCCTGCATCGCCGGCGCATGTGCGGTTTTCTTCGAGGCCATGCTGTCCGAGCTCGGCCTGCATCTTCCTGCCGGAGCCTGGATCGTCGTCCCGATCATCGTCGCGGTGTTCGTGGCACTGCTCAACATCCGCGAATCCGCAGTGACTGCCCGCACACTGTTGGCTATCGGGTTCGTCGGCATCATTGCAATGCTCATTCTCTCCGTGGTGATTGTGACGCGTGTCGGTTCCGGAAGTGCTCCGGTCACAACCGGCGTCGATCTGTCCACCTTGTTGCCCGGAAGTGCTTCCCTCACCGCGGTCATGACAGCGTCCGTATTCGGCTTTCTGTCCTGGGCGGGCTTTGAGTCCGGCACCTCGCTCGCAGAAGAGACGAACGACCCCAAACGAACCGTGCCCAAGGCCCTACTGCTGGCTGTGGTGATCGCCGGTGCGATCTACACGTTCGTCATGTTCGCCCAGACAATCGGCTATGGCACTGATGCAGCCGGAATCGAGAAGTTCTCCGGCGCAGCCTCCACGCTCACTGAGCTCTCCGCGACCTACATCGGCTCGTGGTACGCCGTCCTCATCAGCGTCACCGCTTTCTTCGTTGCATTCGCATCGCTGCTGTCATCCACCGCTGCGGCCTCAAGGCTGCTGTTCGCTCTCGCCCGTGACGGCTTCGGGCCCACCGTATTCGCCCGCACAAACGCCCGGACCGGGGTCCCCACGATCGCCGTGCTGTCCGTCGTCGTCCTCACCGTCGTCCTCGCGGCCGCACTTGCAGCCATCGGAGCCACCGCGGTGGATGTCTACTACTGGTACGCCACCATCGCCACTCTGTGCATGGTTGTTGCATATGCCATGACGTCGGTCGGCATCATCAAGTACGCCATCACCTCAGGAACTCGCATCCCCGCATGGGAGGTCATCGTCCCCGTACTTGGCCTCGCATTCCTTGTGTGGGTCTACGCGGTTCAGATCATCGGCCAAGAGGCCCCATACACATGGTTCCCTTGGATCGCCGGTGCCTGGTGCCTCTTCGGCCTCATCATTGTCATCGCCCAGCCGCGTCTCGCTGATCGCATCGGTGAGCGCCTCACCCAGGAGGATCTCGAATGAACCCCGCACACCACACCCCGGCCGACGGTCTGAACACCCCCGGTGGAGCACTCGCCCCCGAGGTGCGCCCCCGCCCCGGCGAACTCGTATTCCTCGCTGTCAGCGACCTATCCGGCATCACCAAGGGGCGCGCTGTCAGAGCCGAAGACTTCGATGAGACATCGTCCGTGGGATGGGTACCGGCCAACCTCGGCATCGGGCCCCTCGGCGAGATCGTCCACGGACTGCCCTACGGTTCTACTGGCGACTGCCGCCTTCGTCCCGACTACGCCTCAGCCGTCCGGATCACCGACATCCCCGGCCAGGAGCCTCACACCCTCGTCTTCACCGACATCGTTGAAACTGACGGATCGCCGTGGGCCGGAGACTCCCGCACGTTCCTGCGTGACACGGTGAAGATGCTCGAGGACGAATTCGGGTTGACCGTCACCGCCGCATTCGAGCACGAATTCACGGACCTGGGGGATGATTCCCCCACCCATCCGTTCTCCCTCGCCGCGCACCGATCACTCGAACCCATCGGTTCTCAGATCATGAACGCGCTCGACAAAATGGGTGCGGAACCGGAGAACTGGCTGCCGGAGTACGCCCCCCATCAGTTCGAAGTGACCGTCCGCCCAACGGATGCGGTCTCTGCAGCTGATCGTGCCGTGCTCGTCCGAGACACCGTTGGTGCCGTTTTTGCCGGCCACCACCGCGATGTCACCTTCTCCCCTCTGCCTAAAGCAGGTGCAGGCGGCTCCGGGGTTCACGTGCACTTCGGTCTCACCACGCTCGATGGCGACCCGGTTGTCTACGACCCCTCCCGCCCCGGCCGCGTGTCGGAAAAAGCCGCCAAGTTCGCGGCAGGAATCCTTCACCATGCACCCGGCATGACTGCCATCTTCGCGCCCCTGGTGATCTCCGGTGAGCGGCTCCGCCCGGATAACTGGTCCACGGCTCGGGCGTTCATGGGGCTGCAGAACCGCGAAGCGCTGCTGCGCATCACGCCCACGAATGAAATGGAAGGCCGGGACCCCGCGCCCCAGCTGCACTTCGAATTCCGAGGCGGCGATATCGGCGCCAACCCCTACCTGTTGCTCGGGTCGATCCTCCGCGCAGGAATCGCTGGTCTGCGTGAGGACATGGATCCCGCACAGGTCGTGCAGGGAGATCTGGACCTCGAAGGGGAGCACAAGGATCTGCCGCAGCTGCCTGAAGATCTGCCGGAGGCACTCGCTGCGTTCCAGGCCGATAGCGAGGTGTCATCATGGTTCACCCCGGAACTCGTGCAGTCGTACCTGGCGATCAAGGAGCATGAGATCGAGACGTTCAAGGACACGTCTATGGAAGAGCGCTGCAAGCGGTACGCCGAAATCTTCTGACTCCACACAACTGGCGGTGGCACGGCTTCTCCTCCGGTGGTCGCCCCGTATCCCAACCATCTGAAAGGAGCGTTCTCCATGACACCCTCTGCGCTGAGGCACAGGACGTCCGCCTCCGAATGGATCGGCTCGATCCCTCTAGTCGACCATCACTGCCACGGAATCCTTGCTACACCAGCGAACCGCAGTCGGTTCGAGGACCTGATCACAGAGTCGGACGGCCACGCGCCGCGGGGAACAACCATGTTCGACACCCAGCTTGGGTTCGCCATCCGTCGCCACTGCGCGCCACTGCTCGACGCTGAACCCTTCTGCTCACCCGACGAATACATTGAGGCGCGGTCCGCTCTGTCTGCCGACGAAGTTGGTCGACGGCTGCTGCGCCCGTCCGGATTCGAGACCCTGTTGATCGAGACCGGCCACCGAGGGGACGAGATCCTCGGTCCAGCACACATGGGCGCGACAGCGAACGCGGGCTACGCCGAGGTTGTTCGCCTGGAGGTGCTCGCCGAAGAGCTGGTCGAAGCCGGTGTGCATCCCAGCGGGTTCGTCGACGAGTATGCGCGAGTCTTGGACGAACGCCTGCGCACAGCGGTTGGAGCGAAGACGATCGCTGCATATCGGACCGGGTTGGACTTCGACCCATCGCGTCCCACCCATGCTGACGTTGCACGCGCCGTTGGCGCATGGATCGATCGAATCAGCAATTACCCCGGGTCGATTCGCCTCGAGGACCCTGTCATCATCCGACACCTGATTTGGAGCGCGATTGATCGTGCTGTACCGATCCAGTTCCACGTTGGGTACGGCGACCCCGATGTGGATCTTCATCGCTGCAACCCTCTGCTGCTCACCGACCTGCTGCGCGCCACCCGCGGGTCCGGTTCGGACATTCTGCTTCTGCACTGCTACCCATTTCATCGAGAAGCCGGCTACCTGGCCCACTGCTTTGAACACGTGTATTGCGACGTCGGCCTGGCCATCAATTACACCGGTTCCCAATCCGCACAGATCATCGCCGAATCATTGGAGCTCACTCCGTTCCACAAGGCGCTGTTCTCGTCGGATGCCTGGGGAGCAGCGGAGTTGTATCACCTCGGCGCGCTCCTGTTCCGCCGCGGGCTGGCTGAGGCACTCGACGACTGGGCACGCCGAGATCAGTGGCCGATCGCCGAACAGCAAAGAGTGGCCCAGATGATCTCACGGGACAACGCCCGTCGCGTTTACAGGCTCGATCAGCTCCCAAGCGCGACGCTCCCATCCTCAACAGCCCACCCCTCGACCCCCTCAACTCACGGAGCATCGGATTGACCTCGACAGACAGCCCCGCCGATTCGACACGAACCACGCTCACCAGGATCGCTGGCGAGTTACGTTCCCGTCTGGACGAACAGCTCTCTGACGCAGCTGCCCTGCGCCGGCGCATCCATTCCGACCCCCGCATTTCCGGCATGGAATACGACACTCGCGACATCCTCGTTTCGGAGCTCGCGGGGATCCTCCAATTCGACGAAGTCGCATCCGCTGGAGCGATAGGCCGGATCGGCCCTGACGGCCCCGCGGTCGGAATCCGCGCTGAGCTCGATGCGCTCCCGGTCCACGAAAGCACCGGCGTCGAATTCGCTGCCAGCAACGGCGCCATGCATGCATGCGGCCATGACGTTCATCAAGCCGCCCTTGTCGCACTCATCCGTGCTGCAGCGCAGGTGGATCTGCCCGTCGCGATCGGTGCTGTCCTCCAGCCGAGAGAGGAGACATATCCTTCTGGTGCATTGGACATCGTCGAAGAAAAAGCTCTGGAGAAGATCAATGTCACCCACATGATCGCTGCTCACGTTCACCCAGGAGTTCTGGCGGGCACCATCGCGGTGGGCGCGGGTTACATCAACGCAGCCGCAGATGAGATCAACATCGTCCTCAGGGGTCGTGGCGGGCACGGCGCCTATCCTCACACCGCGGCCGACCCGGTGACCGCGATCGCCCAGCTCGCGATCGGACTGCCAGAAGCTGTCCGCAGAACTGTTGATCCGATGTCGCCAGCTCTTCTGAGCGTAGGCACTCTCCGCGCTGGCGACAGCGCGGCTAACGTTCTTCCCTCAGAGGCGTACCTGCGCGCCACAATGCGCACCACGTCAAACGAGCAGCGCATCGACCTGTTCGAAGCCGTCCGGCAGATGGCCGAAGGCACCGCTGCCGCCTATGGACTATCGGCGGATATCAGCCGTGATTCTGGTGAACCGGTCCTGACAAACCATAAGGAGCTCGCAGAAGGGGCCGAAGCCTGGTTGGGAGCGATGGGTCATGACATTGCGGAGCCGATGCGGTCACTCGGTGCTGACGACTTCTCCTACTTCTGCTCAGTGATGCCGTCTCTGATGACCTTCGTCGGGGTGGAAGTCGAGGGGTGCTCTCCCGCGCCGTCGCTGCACGATCCTCGATTTCTCCCCACGGAGAGGGCGATCAAAGACGTCGCTCATGCCATGCTGGCCGGTTATCTCGCTGGCGCCGAGCGCATTCTGAACGAGCAGGTGGACGAGGAGATCAACAGATGACGACGACTGCACACAACGGCTCCGCGGCAGGAGACCTGGCCGCACGTGACGCCGATGTCATCGCGGGAGTTGAGAAGCTGCGCTTCTTCCCCTTGACGATTGCCGGCGGAAACGGCAGTGAGGTCACCGACGCTGACGGGCGCACGCTTCTTGATTTCTCTGCCGCGTGGACAGCTGTCGGCCTGGGGCACGGAAACGCGGCGGTCGCCGATGCGGTCAGAGATGCGCTGGCCAGCGGGTGCAGCGCCTCCATCCTGTCCGCCACACACGAACGTGCAGTGCTCCTCGCGGAGCGACTGCTGCAGATGATTCCTGGAAAGCCAGACCGACGCGTCTACCTTGGGCATGCAGGGACAGACGCGAATGATGTCGCACTGCGGGGGTGCCGCCGTGCGACCGGGCGCCAAGGGGTGATCGCCTTTTCCAACGGCTATCACGGCGGACTCGGCCTTGCACAAGGGGTCTCAGGCATACATGTCGAATCCGGCGGAGCCGATGCCGCTGCCGATTCTGTGCTTCTGACGTACCCGTCGGCCGCGCTCACCGACTCGGAGGCACGCACGCACATCGATCAGATTAGGCGCCATCTGCAGACCCAGACCATCGCCGCAGTGATCGTGGAGCCGATCCAATCCGATGGTGGAATCATCATGCCGCACCCTGAGTTCCTGCCCGCACTTCGGCAGATGTGCACAGAAACTGGAACGCTCCTAGTGTGTGACGAGGTCAAAGCCGGTCTTGGGCGGACTGGCCGCCTGTTGGCCATCGAGCACAACGGTGTCCAGCCTGATGTGGTGACGCTCGGCAAAGCTCTCGGCGCCGGCCTCCCGTTGTCAGCGGTGGTCGGGCCCGCATCTGTTCTTGATGAACCCGCGGCTTCCGCGTTGATGACCACCACCGGTAACGGTGCATCATGTGCCGCCGGGTTGGTGGTCCTGGATGAACTGGACGACGGCTCGATCATCGACAACGCAGCCGCGATGGGTGAAGTACTGACCGCCCTGATCAATCAACTGCGCGCCAGCGACCGCCCAGGTGCACGGCTCATCGACGAGGTCCGGGGCCGAGGATTGATGCAGGGCCTCCAACTGTTGCCAAACGGCACCGATGATGCTCTGACGACCTCCGCAAAGGCGGCGTTTCGCGCATTTGAGCTTGGACTCGTCGTCTATCCCGTCGGTGATGGTGCCCTCGAGCTCACACCGCCGCTGACTATCTCACGGGGCGAGTGTGTTCGCGGCATGAAACTGCTCGCGCAGGCGCTGGACGATGTCGCTGAGGGGGCGGTGAGCGACGCCGACATCGCTCCTTACGCCGGTTGGTGAGGTCGGTTCGACCTGCGCCATCGGGCCCCAATACCGACCCCGGTTGGAAGCGTTTCAGCGCTCTTGATCGCCGGAATGCGCGCGAAGACGCATGCAACGGCGAGGCGGCGGTGTGCGGTCAGTGCTGGTTCTTCGTCAGCACGTCCGCGAACAGGGTCAGGGCGATCACCGCGGCGATGACCCCGGCGATCAGCGCCCCGGCGTCCAGCCCGAGCAGCGCCGCACCGAGCAGTCCCAGCGGCGCCACCCAGCCCGCGGTGACCCGCTGGATCAGGTAGATCGGCACCGGCCCCAGCTCGGGCGAGCTGATCGTGGTGAGCACACCGTTGACCTGGTCGGACAGCGCCCGCGTCGGCCCCACCAGGCCGTGCGTCACCGCCGCGGCCGCAACCGCGGCGAACACCAGCACCAGCCACGGCTGCCCGCCCTGCACCAGGTGCACCACGGCAGCTGCGGCGAACGGCACCAGGGCCGTCACCGCGAGTCCCGCGAGCGTCAGCCAGGCCGCCCCGGGCGCAGCTGCAGCGAACACGGACCGCAGCGGCACCGACACCACCAGATCACCGAGGATCGAGGCGAGGCTCAGCGCGGTCAGCAGGGCCGCCACCGCCCCGATCGCGAGCGTGCCCGCGGCCGGTGTGAACGCGGTGGCGCTGATGGCGACCAGAACTGCGATCCCACTGGTGGCGGCAGTGCGTCGGCCAGCGCGGGCGAGCACGGTCACGAACAGCCGCGCCGACGGGTGCAGACGGCGCATCATCCCCGGCGCGAGGGCCCGTCGGCGCGCGGCCGGGCGGGTCAGCTCACCGTGCGTCCGCACCGCACCGACATCCATCGACACGGCAGCGGACCCGGCCGCGGTGACGATCCCGTCGGCCCGCAGCAGTTCCCACCGCGGAATCAGCTCGAAAAAACCGGCCCGCGCCCGGGACCGCACAACCGCGCCCGCGAGCACGATCGCGGCAACCCCGGCGGCGGTGATGAGCGATGCGCCGACGGTGCCGGAGAAGCGGAAGGCGACCAGCAGTGTGACAGCGCCGGCCACGAGCGCGGCGGGCAGTGTGCGGACGGCGGGGAGGAGCCGGCTGCGCTGGGCTCGGGCCAACAGCGGCGGCACCAGCAGAGATGCGGTCGCGAGGATGCCGGTGATCGCGGGCAGCAGCGGCCCCGGCAGCAGGGGCCCGAGCGCGGTGATGAGACCGGACGCGAGAGCCGCACTGAGCATGAGCAGGACGCCGGCGAGGATGCCGAGGGTGGCGGCGCGCCGTCGGGGCCCACCGGTCAGCATCAGTTCCGCTGCCGATGCGGAGAAGGGCCCAAGCTCGCCGGTCACCGCGAGGATCAGCGCGACCATCAGTGCCGTCACTGCGACCACGAGGACGGTGAGCGGGTCTGCGTGCGGGAGGAGCCCGGCCCGCAGCTGCGGGCTGAGCGATGTGAGCGCACCGATCCACACACCGAGGCCGACGGCTGCGGCGAGCACCCCCGTCCAGACGGCGGACAGCACCTCACCGGTGGTGTGGTGGGGTGTGACGCGGGCGATGGGGTCGGTCATGACAGGTGGAGTTCGGCGGCGCCGAGGCGGTCGATCAGCTGCTGCGAATGGGTGGCGAGGATGATGACGGCGCCGGGGGCGATGGCGCGGAGGATGTCCGCAGTGCGCTCCTGGTAGTCGACGTCGAGGCGCTGCTCGGGTTCGTCGAGGATCAGCACGGACCAGGGGCGGACGAGGGCGGTGGCGAGGGCGGAGCGCTGCCGCTGCCCGGAGGAGAAGGTGTGCGGGTGGCGGTTGGCGAGGTCGGCGAGGTCGAGGGTGTGGATGGCGTCGTCGGCGCTCATGAGGGATCCGTCGGTTTCGAGGATCCGCAGGTGGTCGCCGAGGGTGAGTTCGCGCATCCACGCGGAGCCGTCGAGGACGGCGAACACGTCGCGGCGGTGGGCGCGGGAGTTGGCGGTGAGGTCGGCGCCGTCGAGCAGGATGGTGCCGGAGTCCAGCGGCTGGTGGCCGGCGAGGCCGCGCAGGAGGGTGGATTTGCCGCTGCCGTTCGCGCCGGTGACGGCGATGATGTCGCCCGGGTCGGCGGTGAGGTCGAGGCCCTGAATGACGGGGTCGGTGTCGCCGTAGCCGATGGTGAGGTCAGTGGCGGTCAGCATGCGGTCCACTGTATGGAGCCCGGCGGGCCGACGGGCACCGACATTGGTCGACTCACCGATCCCGGGCCGGCGTTGCATGCGTTTCAGCGCTCTTGATCGCCGGGATGGGCGCTGAAACGCACGGAACCGCGCGGAGGTGCCGCGGGGCGGGTCAGGCGAAGAAGTGGTAGCCGGAGACGAGGATGAAGATGGTGGCGCTGATGAGCGCGCAGCCGACTTCGAGGAGAATCCCGATACCGAGCGCCTTCAGCGCGGTGAGGGTGGAGCGGACGGCTTCGTTGGCATCCTTGCGGCGCGCGTACTCGGTTCCGAACAGGGCGAGGATGAACCCGAGGATCAGGCCGGGGCCGGGGATCACGAAGAACCCGACCAGGCCACCGACGATGGCGAGTGCCACCGCCCACCCGGGGGTCTCCTGCCGCTTCAGCTGCCGACCGGTGAGGACATAGCTGCAGGTCATGCCGACGAGCGACAGCAGAGTGATGATCGCGAACGCGACCCAGGCGCCGGTGCCGCCGATGACGATCGCCCAGATGAGAGTGCCGATGATGATCGTGATGGAGCCGGGCAGGACCGGCACGATGATGCCGGTGATGCCGACCGCGAACGCGAGTGCGGCGATGACGGTGACGAGGATGTCCGAACCCATGAGGGCCTTTCGGTCGGCGGGTGGTGCTGGGCGGCGGGCAGTCGACGGGTGCTCCGTCCGGCCGGTGTCAGTGTAGCGAGCGGCGAGGTGCAGTGGGGCGCAACGGCTTGGCAATGCGGAATGCGACGGAGCGCGACCGACTGCGGCGGGGTGCTGGGGGCGCTCGGCAGAGTGGTTACACGGTGATGTCGAGGGTGGAGGTGCCGTCGGAGCGTCGGCGCACGTGGATCTTCTCCGGGATCTGCTGCTTCAGCTCCGCCACGTGCGACACGATCCCGACCGTCCGTCCCGCGTTCCCCAGCGCCCGGATCTCCGCGATCACCGAATCGAGCTTCTCCGGGTCCAGTGAGCCGAAGCCCTCGTCGATGAACAGAGTGTTCATCTGCACCCCGCCGGACTCGGCGGTGACGATATCGGCGAGTCCGAGCGCGAGCGCGAGCGAGACGAAGAACGTTTCGCCGCCGGAGAGGGAGGCGGGGCTGCGACGCTGGTCGGTGCGGCGGTCCACGACCTCCAGGTCCAGGCCGATCTTCTTCGTTCCCCCAGCAGCCGGCTCCCCCAGCTCCAGTTCGAGATCGGTGCCGGACAGGACCGAGAGTCGTGCGTTCGCGGCATCGACCACGGCTTCGAACCGTTTGATCACCACATACGTGGACAGGGGCAGCCGGGCGGAGCTGCCGCTGCCGCCGGTGATGACCTCTGCGAGCGCCCGCTTCTCCTCCGCCGTCGCTGACGTGTCGCGATGCTTCTGCGCAGCCTGTTCCAGGGACGTGAGCGCTGCTGCGGTGGCGGTGGCGGCGCGCTCCGCAAGGGACAGCTGCCGCTGCTTCTCTTCCAGCGCAGCGCGGGCCGCGGCCTGCTGCTCCCGGGCGGCGGTGACGGCGCACTCAGCGTCCTCGAGGGACGTCTCGGCGAGGGTAAGGGCGGCGACGGCCTCATCGGCGAGGAGGTCGGTCAGCTTCGCCTGGGCGGTGGCGCGCTGAGTCTGCACCTGTCGGTGCTGGGCGCGGGTCTCCTCACTGATGCGGGCGGCGGTGACGTCCTCTTCGCTGGTGAAGCCAGCGGTCTGCATCTCGTCGGTGACGGTCTCGGCGGCGGTGAGCCACCGCTGGCGGGCGTCCTGCGCGGCGCGCAGTCGCTTCCCTGCCTCGGCCGCGGTCTTGGCCCGGTTGCTGAGGCGGGTGCGGCGTTCTGCGACGGTGTCGGCGTCGGCGCGGGCCTCGGCAACAGCCGCCTGGTCGCGCTGGATGGCGTGCGCGGTCTCCTCCACGCGGGTGCGGGCCGCGGACAGCGCGGTCTCCGCCTGGTGTGCGGCGGTGGTGAGGCGCTGGGTCTCCTCATCGAACGCGGCGAGGCTGTTCTCCAGGTCCGCGTGGCGCTGCTCAGCGGTGCGGACGTCGGCGAGTTTCTGCTCGGCGGCGGCGACTTCAGCGGCTGCGGTCTCCACGGACCGCTCCCCTGCCGCGGTGTGCGCGGCGGCTCGGGTGGATTCGAGGGCCGCCTTCTTCTCGTTGAGGTCGCTGAGGCGCTTCTCCGCGACGCTTCGGGCGCCCTCCGCCTCCTCGATCTGCTCATCGGTGACGAAGGGCTGGTCGCTGGTGGCGGGGCTGGGATGCTCGGCGGCGCCGCACACGGGGCAGGGATCACCGTCAGTCAGGCTGGTGGCGAGCTCAGCGGCCATGGAGTCGATCCGCTGCTGGCGCAGGGCCCGCTCCGTCTCCACGGCCTGCGCCGCCGCGGTGTGGGCGTCCCTGATCGGGCCGGCGAGCTGCTGGATCTTCTCGGCGGTGGCGGCGGCGAGGCGCGCTGATTCCTGCCGCTCCTGCGAGGTCTCGAGGGTGGCCTGGGCGCCGGCGAGGTCGCGAGACTGCTCGGCGGCTTCCTTCACACGGTCGGCCAGGTCATCTCGATGGGTGGGCCGCTGCTGGAGTGCCGCCTTCTGCTCGGTGAGGCGGGCTTCGGTGGTGGTCACGGCGTCGCGCTGCTCCTCCAGGTCGGTGAGCCTCTTGGGCAGGCCGGTCTCCAGCTGGGCGACGGTGGCGAGCTCCGCGGCAGCGGCGGCAGCGGTCGATGCGGTGGTGTCGTGGTGGGCGATGAGGTCCGGCCACTGCTGCGGCGTCTCCTGGTCGTCCTTGGGGAGGGCGAGGCGGGTCGCGTCGGCGTCGCGTTCGGCGCGGGCGCGGGCCTGCAGGGCGTAGAACGGTCGCTCGGCGCGCTCGTGCGCGGCGAGCTGCCGGGCGGCGAGGTCACTGGCCTCACGAGTCCGCTCGAGGTGCGCGGCGATCCCGTCGGCCTCCTGCCGGCCCTGCACGGCCTGCAGGTGCCGGGTTGCGGCCTCGGTCGCCTTCTCGGCGGTGGTGACGCCGGTGCGGGCCTTCTCGGTGCGAGCCGCCGCGTCCTCGTGGGCGGTGCGGGCCGCGGCGGTGGCTGCGGCGGCGTCGGTGAGGACGGTGGTGAGGCCGCCGGGTGCGGTGAGTTCCTGGTGGGCCTCGGCGCGGGTGTCGGCATCAGCACTGGAGGCTTCGAGGAATCGTTCCAGCGCCTGCGCGAGGGCCTGCTGGGAGGCTTCGGCAGCGGCACGGGCGTCGCGCCGCAGGTCGATGAACTGCTTCTCGATGGTGGTGAACAGGCGGGTGCCGAACACCTTCTCCAACACGTCCTTGCGGTCCTCCGACTTCGCGCGGAGGAACCGCGCGAACTCCCCCTGCGGCAGCACTACGGTCTGCGTGAACTGTTCATGGGTGAGGCCGACGATGCGGTTGATCTCCGCCCCCACCTCGTCGATCCGCACCGACACGGGCTGCACCGCACCAGCGGACTCCTCACCGGCGATGGCGGCGCGTAACGCGTCCTCCGAGGTGTACCGGAACAGCTTCGCGGTGGCGTTCTGCTGGGTGAGGCCGTCGCCGCGGCGCTTGGGCCGCAGGTAGCGCGGTGTGCGGGTGATGCGGAACAGGCCGCTGGTGGTCTCGAAGAACAGGTCCACCGCGCTGGGCTCATCGGCCCCGGCGAAGTGGGAGCGCAGGCGCTCCTGGCTGGAGGCCGCGCCGGCGACCTGGCCGTAGAGGCCGAACACGACGGCGTCGATGATGCTGGACTTCCCGGACCCCGTGGGCCCCTCGAGGAGGAACAGGCCGGAGGCGCCGAGGGCGGTGAAGTCGATGCGGTGCTCACCGCGGAACGGGCCGATGCCGGCGAAGGTCATGTGGTGCAGGCGCATGATGGGTGCTCCGTCCTCCGGTTCAGGCGCGGGCGCGCTGACTGTTCTCGTCATGGGCGGCGCGGGCGTCCCGCACCGCCTGTTCGATCAGCTCCACCTGTGCATGGGTCGGCTCCGCGCCGGCGAGCTGCTGGTAGAACTCCCCCACCACGGCGACCGGGTCCATCGCTTCGGACACCAACGGTGCCGTGGACCGGTCCCGATGGACGGTGGAGACGAACTCGCAGCCCAGCATGTGGGGGAAGGCGCGCCGCAGCTTCTCCTGCATGTGCGGGGGCCGTGTCGTCTCCTGCACCGTGGCGAACACCCAGTCGTCGCCGTGCTCGCCCGCCTGTGCAAGAACCGTGTCGAGGTCCCCGGTGAGCTCGATGAGCCGCCGAGGCACCGGGGTTGGGACCGGGGTGACGTCAACGGACCCGTCGGCCCCCATGTCCACGATCAGCACGGCCTTGCGGTGGTTCTTCTCCGAAAACGAGAACGGCAGCGGGGAGCCCGAATACCAGGCGGCGGGCCGCTGGTCGGGAATGTGCCCGGCCATGTTCTGGCAGCCGTGCAGGTGCCCGAGGGCCACATAGTCGACCCCGGCGAACACGGACCCGGTCACACTGTCCACCCCGCCGATCGTGAGGTCCCGCTCCGAATCAGAGCCCTCACCGCCGGAGACGAACGTGTGCGCCAGCACCACGGACCGCGCACCGCCGTGCTGCTGAACGGTGCGCCGCACCCGGTCCATCGCCTCCCGCGTCACCGACTCGTGACTGCGCGCGAGGGGCTGCTCCCCCTCAGCAGCGAAAGCGAACCGCACGATATCGGGATCCAGGTACGGCAGGCCGAAGAACAGCACCTCCCCGTGCTCATCGGCGACCGTGACCGGCCGCTCCACCCCGCCCGTCTCGGACAGGATGTGCACACCGCGGCCCATCAGCTTCGCCCCGAACCCGAGCCGCGCCGCCGAATCGTGGTTGCCGGGCGTCAGGATCACCGTGGTGATGTCCGCCAGGCGCGTGAGGGTGTCGTTGAGGAGGTCGACGGAGGCGACCGGTGGGATGGAGCGGTCGTACACGTCACCGGCGATGGCGACGACATCCACCTTCTCGCGCTTCACCAGGTCCACCAGGAAGTCATGGAATGTGCGCTGATGCTCGTGCAGGTCCTCCCCGTGCAGAGTGCGCCCGAGGTGCCAGTCCGAGGTGTGCAGGATCTTCATGGCTCCCACCCTAAAGAGGGGGTGCGACATTTAAAGTCGACCCTCCCGAACTCACCGCCGCGTCCGGCGGTGACGAGAGAGGATCTGCTGTGCACAGGACACGATTGACCCGGCCTTTCTGGTGCGTGCGCGGCTAGAATCGGCGGTTCTGTCGTGTCCTGTGCACGCGCCCTTCCCCGCCCCACCTGCCCCGCACTGGAGGAGTTCTGATGCCTGCTGCTCACCGCTTGATCGCCGCGCGGGCCCTTCTCGTGGCGGTCGTGCTGCTGCTGAACTCCACGTTCTACTGGCCGAAGCTCACGCCCGAGGCAGAGGCCGCGGGTGCGCTGATTCCGCACGCAGACAAGCTGGTGCACACAGGGATCTTCGCGCTGACGGTGTGGACGGTGCTGCATCTGCTGGCGCCGCGGCCGGCGGCGAGGTTCGCCGTGGCCGCGATCGGCGCGCACGCGTTCGTGATCGAAGCGGTGCAGTCGCTGATGCCGCTGCGGTCGTTCGATCTCGCGGACATCGTGGCGGACCTGGTGGGCGTCGCGGCCGGGGCCGCGGTGTGGGCCCTCCTTCGGCGGCGGGGCGCGGCGGGCCGACGGGTACCGGAACGCACCGGGCGCTGACCAGCGACAACGGCGGGCCGACGGGTGCGGACGCGGCAGGAACGCCGACCACCCCGCGGACGCGCCGTGGACGGCGAGAAGCGCCGCGGCCTCCTGAACGGATCAGGGGGACCGCGGCGCTTCGCGCTGCTGGACCGGCCGGGTCAGTTGCGACCGAGAAGGTCTGCCGGCGGCCGAATCAGTCGCGGCTGAAGAAGCGGCGCGACAGGATCACCGCGCCCACACCGACGGCGATGAGCACACCGCCCACGGTGAGGTACGGGGCGATCTCCGCACCGGTGCGGGGCAGCTGGTCCGTGTCGGAGGGCCAGGTGTCGGCCTCGGACTCGGTGGCGCTGACCGTCGGCTTCGGGGTCACGTCGGTCTGGAATCCGTCGGCCACGGGGCGGGCGGACGGCTCCGGTGCGGGCTTGGTCGGCTTCGGTGCGGGGGCCTGACCGCCCTGGTCGTCGCCGTCCTCGCCCTGGTCGTCGCCGTCACCGGGAGCGGGGGCCCGACCGCCGTCGTCGTCGCCGTCACCGGGAGCGGGGGTCTCCTCGCCCGGCTGGTCGCCGTCGCCGGGCTGCTCGCCCTCACCGGGAGCCTCGCACCCGGAGCCGTCGCCGCCTTCGATCGTCACCGGGTAGGCGACCTCGGTGCCGGTGTCCGGCACCGCCGTCACCAGGGCGTCCACGTTGCCGGAGGCGGAGCACTCCGGGGCGTGCACGGAGACGTCGGCGAACCATTCGCCGGTCTCCTCATCCTGCTGGTAGGGGGCGCGGAACTCCTGCCCGTCGATCGTGATGATCGCTTCGGTGATCTGCGGGGCACCGAGCGACGTGGAGTGCAGGTTGGTGACGCGCACGGTCCACGGATCGTCCTTGCTGCCCGTCGGCACGGCGCCGTCCTCGCCCTTCAGCACCTGGAAGCCGATGCCGCGCTGCGAGAAGTCGGGCGCGATGTCCTTGTGGGCACGCAGGTAGCCGATCCAGGCGTCACGGTCGACCATGCCGGAGTCCGTGTTGTTGGCGCCCTCAGCGAAGACGGTGAAGTTGTCGCCGCCCTCAGCGAGGAAGCTCTGCACCGCCACCGTGTAGGTCGCGTTCTCGTCGATCGGCTTGCCGTCCAGGGTGACCGAGGTGATGCGCTCACCCTTCGGCGCGGACGCATCGAAGGTGTACTCGAGGTTCTTGGAGAGGCCCAGCTGGAGGTAGTCGCGGCTCTCACCCTCCGGCTGCCACTGCTGCTCCAGCATCGTGTACAGCTGCGCGCCCGTGAGCTCCACCGTGTTGACGTTGTTGGCGAACGGAGTGACGTCGTTCGCTTCGCGGAAGGTGACGACCCCGTCGCCCTCCTTCCGAGCGGACTGCGCGAACAGGAGGTCGGCGCGGACCGAGCCGGGCAGCATCACACCGATGTCGGCGGTGGGGCCGGCGGACTCGTCCTGCTGGGTCGCCCACACGAGCGCATCAGCATTCAGGTTGGAGAGCGCCGAGGAGGCGGAGCGGTCGTCGCCCTTCTCCTGCGTCTGGCCGGCCTTCAGGGACCACACACCGTCGCGGTACTCCGCGCGCTCCGCGTTGAACGCGGTGGTGATGTCGCCCTGGATGGAGCCGACGGGCTTCTCACCCTCGACCTTCGCGAACGCCTCAGCGTCCTCGATGATCCGGTTCGCCTTCACGAAGCGGGGGAACTGGGCGCAGTCCTCGCCCTCGGCGGCTCCCTTGGTGGAGATGAGGTGGGCGGAGCCCTTCTTCACGCTGTAGGACCCGTCGGCCTGCTCCGTGAGGGTGACGGCGCCGAGGTTCGCGCCGTAGGAGCCGGTCTGGATGATCGGGCGCATGCCGTCGCCGCCGGGGGTGGGGGCGTCGAACGCGTAGGACTTGTGGGTGTGGGCGGTGAAGATGGCGTCGACCTCGGGCGAGGTCCCGTTCATGATGGCTTCCAGGCTCTTGGTGAGCGGATCCGGCTGCACGCCGTCACCGGCGGCGTCCTTCCCGCCGCCCTCGTGGTAGCTCGCCACGATCATGTCGTACTGCTCGCCGGAGTCCTTCAGCTCCTGAACGGCCGTGTTCACTTCCTCGATCGGGTCGGTGAACTGCACGTTCTTGATGCCGCCCGGGGAGACGAGGGTGGCGGTGGACTGGGTGACGGCGCCGATCACGGCGACCTTCTTGCCGTCCTCCGTGGTGACGATGGTGTAGGCCGGCAGGAGACGCTCGCCGGTGCTCTTGTCACGCACGTTGGCGCCGAGGTGCTCGAAGTCGGCGCGGTCGCTGACGCGGCCGGTGAGGTCGTCGATGCCCTGATCGAACTCGTGGTTGCCGGCGGCGGTGACCGGCAGCTCCAGCGCATTCAGGTAGTCGATGGTGGGGATGTCCTGGGCGATGAAGGAGGTGAACTCGGAGGCGCCGATGTTGTCACCGGCGGAGAGGAGCAGGGAGTCGCCGTCCTTGGCGCGCTCCTTCTCGATGGTGCAGGCCAGGTCCGCGCCGGACTTGGAGAGACGGCCGTGGAAGTCGTTGATGCCGTAGAGGGTGACCTCATCGCCCTCGGCGGCGAGGGCGCCGCTCATCGGGCTGAGGAGCCCGGCGGCGAGGGTGAGCGCCGCGATGGTGCTCAGACGGCGGGATGCTGCGGGACGCGCGTGGTCAGACATGTCGGTGTCCTTGGAGGGGTGCGTGCACGGGGCGAAAGGGGGATATGAGGGGAAGACTCGCATCCATCCAACACCCGTCAAGCACCCCCTGTCTCCCTTTCCTGAGAATCCACTGGATCTGGTCATATGGCGGACACCCGCTGTTCACACTGGGTGTGACGCAGTCGCAGCCGAGTCCGCCACTGGGCCCGCCGGGTGAGTTGGTGAGGACCTAGGGCCCTACTACTATCGAGAGGAGAGCCGACGGGGCCCGCCCCACCCGGGCGATGCCCACGCATGTGCAGCCGGGCGAGACACTCCCCTGCCGCCGCGGCGCCGACACTTCGCTGCGAAGGAGAACCATGGACCGCGCCAAGAGAAGCTTCCGCCGACGCACCAAACCCGCAACCAACGGCCGCAACTGGCCCCATGTCGTGATCGTCGGCGGTGGATTCGCCGGCGCGAACGCCGTCCTCGGGCTGCGCAAGGCGCGGGTGCGCGTCACCCTCATCGACCAGAACGTCTACAAGACCTTCCAGCCGCTCCTCTACCAGGTCGCCACCGCCGGTCTGAACCCGGGCGACGTCACCATGTTCCTGCGCGGCCTCCAGCTGAAGGTGCCGAACATGCGGTTCCGCCAGGGCCGTGTCCGCGCGGTCGACACCGAGCAGCAGACCGTCACCCTCCACGACCGCCAGAAGATCTCCTACGACTACCTGGTCCTCGCCAACGGCGCCACCGTCAACTTCTTCAACACCCCCGGTGCTGAGGAGTTCGCGATGCCGATGTACACCCGCAGCCAGGCCATCGACATCCGCGACCGCATCTTCGCCGAACTGGAGCGCGCCTCCCAGCTGTCGGAGACCGGCACGAACGACAAGCTGCACATCTCCGTGGTGGGCGGCGGCGCCACCGGTGTGGAGATCGCCGGTGCGCTCGCGGACTTCCGCCAGCAGGAGCTGGATGTGCTCTACCCGGAGATGGACCCGGGCACGCTGCAGATCACGCTGATCCAGCGCGGCAAGGCCCTGATCAAGGACTTCAACGAGAACCTGCAGGAGTACGCGGCCGATGAGCTGCTCAAGCGCAAGGTGGAGCTGCTGCTGGGCCGCGGCGTGAAGTCGGTCGGCTACGACTCGCTGACGCTGCAGGACGACACCGTCATCGAATCGGACATCACGATCTGGGCCGTCGGTGTGGGCGCCGATGACGAGATCAACCGGTGGGGCGTGCCCCGCCGCGACAACGGCCGCATCGAGGTGGACGACACCCTGCGGGTGAAGGGCTTCCGGAACATCTTCGCGATCGGTGACGTGGCTGCGCAGGATGAGGCCCTGCCGATGCTGGCGCAGCCGGCGATGCAGTCCGGCAAGCATGTGGCCTCGCTGATCAGCGCGGAGGTCGATGGGAAGCCGGCCAATGCGCCGTTCGCGTACCGGGATCTGGGCACGATGGCCACAATCGGTCGCCACGCCGCGATCACGCAGCTGCCGTTCGAGAAGGCGCCGGACCTGACGGGCTCCGTCGGCTGGTGGGCGTGGATGGGTGTGCACGTGATGAACCTGCTGGGCGCCCGCAACCGCCGCGCCGTCTCCACGAACCTGATCTCGCTGTACGCGGGGATGGGCACCACGTTCAGTCAGCCGAACCCGGTGATCGGCGAGGTCGATTCGAACCGGGCGCGCAAGGAGTTCGCGAAGCACTCCTCGAAGCGTCGCTTCGGCTTCAGCGCCGGCAAGCCGTTCTCGTACCGGGAGGGCTCCCGCCGTGAACGCGGTGAGCTCACCGCTGACCACCCGTCGCACCGGGCGAACCCGGAGGACGGCCACGGCCTCGCCTGAGGTCCGTCTCGATCTGATCGGAGAGCTCGCGGATCCGCTGCGCATCGTCGCGGCGGGTCCGCGCTTCTTTATGCCCGTACAGTGCCGGCATGACGAGCTCGGCGAGCTCGCCGAGGGCGGCCGACGGATTCGCGGAATCCTCCCGGTTCCGCAGGTCTGTCGCGAGGCGCTGCAGCGCCCGGTCCGGGTCCGCGACGCTGTCCCAGACGGCGCCGCGCTGTGCCGCGAACCGGCGGGCTTCGGCGAGGGCGAGCACCGCAGCGACCTCGTCGGGGGTGTCTGAGGCGAGGGCTCGGTCCCAGGCGCGGTTGCGCTCACGCTGTGCACGGCCCCGTCGGCCGTGGCGCACCCAGAGGACAGCGGCGAGAACGGTGGCGGCAGCGGCGATGGCCACGGCGGTCATGAGCAGGGCACGGCCGGCACCCGTCGGCTCACCCCGGCGGCCCTCCCCCGTGCCCGCGGTCGCGCCGGTGGTGGCGCTGGTGGGCGTGGTGGCTGCGTCGGTCGTGGTGGGCTCGGCCGACGGGGACGTCGACGCGCTGGTGCTGGGGCTGGCGGTGGGGGTGGCCGTGCCCTGGCCGGCATCGGGTTCGGTGCTGAGGCTCTCGAGGGGTTCGATGCCGACGCCGCCGGCGGGTGGGGTGGGTTCGAAGCGGACCCAGCCGTAGTCCTCTCCGAACCACACTTCGGGCCAGGCGTGAGCGTTGCGGTTGGTGACCTCCCAGTGG
This sequence comes from Helcobacillus sp. ACRRO, assembly GCF_022347125.1. Taxonomy (NCBI): domain Bacteria; kingdom Bacillati; phylum Actinomycetota; class Actinomycetes; order Micrococcales; family Dermabacteraceae; genus Helcobacillus; species Helcobacillus sp. ACRRO. The sequence continues at coordinate 47,041 of NZ_JAKRNG010000006.1, read as the reverse complement.
TCGCCCCTCTTCGTGCCGCCGGTGTAGCCGACGACGACGCGGGTGGGGTACCCCTCGGCGTTCATCATCAGCGCGAAGGCGGCGGCGAACTGTTCGCAGTAGCCGGTGCGGTCCTCGAGGAAGCTGGTGAGGGGGTCAGCGCCGGGCGGGGTGACGGTGTCCAGGGAGTAGGTGTAGCCGGTGTGGAAGTGCTGCTCGAACGCCCGCGCGGTCTCGAACGGGGTGGTGGCGCCGGATTCGGCGCGGACCTTCTCCGCGAGCGCAGTGACCTGCGGGTTGGGGGCGATCTGGACCGCGACGGGTGGGGCGACGCGGTGGATGTCGTCGTCGGTGACGGCGGCGAGGTCCTCGGCGGTGGGCTGCCCGGCGACCGTCGTGACGCGGTAGGTGAGGTCGGTGAGGTCGCTGGTGGCGCCGTCGGAGGCGGTGGCTTCGTCGACATCACGGGGCAGGACGGCGTCGACCCCGGCCTGCGGGTCGAGGCGGACGGGCCGCGGAGGGGTGGGGACGCGGTCGCTGCGCAGCTGGTGGAGCGTCACGGTGTAGGTGGCGAGACCGTCGCGTGGGGTGTCGGACCGGTCGGGGTAGATGAGCTGCGGGTCGCGGACGGGGATGTCGTCCGGGGAGGTGAACTCTTCTCCGTCCCAGCGGGTGAGGGTGTGGACCCGCAGGTAGTCGCCGTCCGGAGCCGGCCCGGACACGGTGTAGGTGAGGACGGTGTGCTCCTTCTGGTCGGTGAGGGAGCGGCGCACGGAGATGGAATCGGTGGCGGCGAGGCCGGGCAGGCCGGGTCCGCCGGAGGCGCGGGCGAGCCGCTCCAGGCTGAGGGGGTGGCTGGGGCGGATGCCGAGGCTGCCGCGGTCGGCGGCGAGCGGTGCGGCGGCCAGCGCGAGCGCGATCACGAGGGCGGCGACGACGGCGGGCACCGCGCGGGCGGCGGCGCTGGTGGGGCGGGGGCCGACGGGTGCCGGGCCGGCAACGGCCCCGCCGTCAGGCGCTGCGCCGACGGGTGCTGCGCCGATGGGTGCCGGGCGGGTGAGCGGGTCGGCGGCGAGGATGACGAGGGCGCCGGCGGCGGGGGCGATGAGCAGGCTGAACGGCGGGTCCGGGATGTGCAGAGCGGGCACGAGCCCGAGGGTCAGCGGGACGATGGAGGCGCCGAGGGCGCGGCGCATGTCCATCAGCACGATCTCGGCGATGAGCGTCACGAGCCCGACCACGAGGATGGCGAGCGCCACCAGGTGCGGGGACAGTGCCACCGGCGGCACCTCGGCGGACAGCTGCTGCCCTGCCGTCCGGAACACGCCGATGATCGCCTCCTTCCACGCGCCGGGATCGACGAGGCCGGAGGGGCCGATGCCGGCGCGGTGCATCCAGGTGCCGACGGCGATCAGAAGCAGAAGGATCTGCGCCGGCGGGGTGAAGCGGCGCAGGCGCGGCACGGCGCGGCCCACCACACCGACAGCGATGAGGCCGGCGGCGACCGTGCCGATCAGCGGCATCGGGTGCTGGAACAGCTGAGCCAGCGGCAGGAAGGCGAGCATCAGCGTGAGCCACAGCAGGGCGGCCCGCACGGACTCGCGGACCAGGGCGCGGGCGGTGGTGGTGCGGCCGGCCCGGCGCGGCGCTGTGGGGCGGGCGGCGGGACGGCGACGCGCGGGAATGCTCATGCGCCGACCTCGCGGACAGCGGTCGTGGTGACGACCGTCGACGCGGCGGCGGAAGCGGCGGCAGAGGCAGGGGCGGCCGCGTGCGCGGCGATCGAGCCTGCGGCGGGGCCGACGGAGACCCCCGGCGACGGGTGCGGAGCCAGCAGCGTTCGCGCAGCATCGGCGATGCGCGCGGTCTGGTGGGCGGCGTCGGCGCCGTCGGTGGGCAGGATGACGAGAGTGCGGATCTTCCTGGAGGCGGTGCTGCGGGTGATCGCGTCGGCGCGGGCTGCGCCGGTCTCCGCGTCGGGCGCGGCGGTGATGACGATCAGCAGCGCTTCCCGGTCAGCGGTCACGGGCGGGATCGCTGCTGCAGGCGCGCCGGTGATCGGTGCACTGCTCTCCCCCGGCATCTCGATGATGCGCGCGTGTGCGCCGTCGGTGCGCAGGGCCCGCTCGAGGGACGCGGCGGCGTCCATCACCTGCTCCGACTGCTCGGCCCGCTCCGCCTGCTCGGTCTGCTCGCCTTCGGTGGCGGGGCCCGGCGTGGAGTCGACGGCGGGACCGGCGGTGTCGGCGAGGATCACCACGCGGGCGGATTCGGGCTGTTCCTCTTCTCGGCTCATCAGCGTCCCGGCGCGGGCAGTGGCCTTCCAGTGGATGCGGCGGATGTCGTCCCCCGGCTCCGACGGCCGCGGCAGCGGCGACGCATCACCGCGGCCGGTGCGGACCGAGGCGGTGGAGTCCCCGTCGGCCCCGGTGCCGGAGGTGAGTCGGCCGAGGGCCAGGAGGCGCGGCGTCACGGTGATGGCGGCGCCGTCGTCCACGGTGCGGCGGGCGCGGGTGAGGCCGAGCGGGTCCACAGCCTGCAGCACGATCACGGGCAGCTCGTGGTGGCCGCGGCGATGGAACCGCTGGACAGTGCTGATGCCGGCGGTGGTGGCGGTGCCGACGAGGCCGGTGAGCCAGCGGGGACGCACCGCGGCGTCGATGGTGACGGCCTCGCCGCGCTGGATCGGCAGCGGTGTGCGGACCGTGCGGGTGGCGTTGGCGACGCGCACCACGACCTGGGTGAGGACGGCGCAGGCGACGAACGCCGCGAGCATGACAGCGGCGAAGGTCCAGGCGGTGGAGACTGCGGTGATGATGCCGCCGATCCAGAGCGCGGCGGCGATGATGAGCCAGCCGGCGCCGCGCTTCGTCAGCATTCCGGCGCCGACGCCCCACGGCCCGTGGCGGCGGGCTGAGCCGCCGCAGCGCCGACGGGTGCCGGGCCCGCGTGGGTGCCGGCGACGGGGACGGTGCCGGTGATGTCAGCGAGGATATCGGCGGCGCGGGCATGGTCCACGGGGCCCGACGGCACCAGGTGCAGCCGGTGCGCCCACACCTCGGTGAGGTTCGCCCGGACGTCCTGCGGCGTGACGTAGGTGCGGCCGTCGCAGGCGGCGGTGGCCTTCGCGGCGCGCACCAGGTGGACGGCGGCGCGCGGGGAGGCTCCCATGATGATCTCGCTGTGGCGGCGGGTGGCGTCCGCGAGCGCGACCACGTACCCGAGGAGCGCCTCGGAGGTGTGGACACGGCACACCAGGGCGAGCGCACGAGCGATGTCGGTGGTGGTGGAGATGGGCCGGACGCGCTGCAGGGGGCTGTCGGCGCGGGGGCCGCTGGTGGTCTGGGTGCGCAGCATGCGCAGTTCGCTGCCCGGGTCGGGGTAGCCGAGGGACAGGCGCATGAGGAAGCGGTCGCGCTGGGCTTCGGGGAGGTCGAACGTGCCGGCCATCTCCAGGGGGTTGGCGGTGGCCATCACCATGAACGGGTCGTCGAGGCGGTGGGTGGTGCCGTCCACGGTGACGGCGTGCTCTTCCATGGCTTCGAGGAGCGCGGACTGGGTCTTGGCGGAGGCGCGGTTGATCTCGTCGGCCAGGAGGATGTGGGTGAACACGGCGCCGGGGCGGAACTCGAAGTCGCGGGTGGCCTGGTTGAAGATGCTGGCACCGGTGATGTCCCCGGGCAGGAGGTCGGGGGTGAACTGAAGGCGCTGGGCGGTGGCGTCGAGCGCGGTGGCGAGCGCCCGGGCGAGCATGGTCTTGCCGACTCCGGGGACGTCTTCGATGAGCACGTGTCCGGCGGCCAGCAGACAGTGGATGATGGAGCGGACGGCGGCGTGCTTGCCTTCGATGACCTTCTCCACCTCGCCTGTGAGGTCGGTGGTGAGGGTGTGCACCCAGGCGGCGTCCGCCTCGCTCAGCGGGGCGTGATCGGCAGTGTCCACGGCGGCTCCTTCACTGGGTGCGGTGCGGCTGAGTCTACCCGCGCGTTGCGACGGGTGAGCCGTGAATCGGTGAGCCCGGCGCCCAGCTATTTCCGTACAATTCGGCGGTCCGGGTCACCGAAGAGCCCACGGGCGAGGACCGCCGCAAGAACGAAGCTCTGGATCGAGTTTGCGGACACGAATACGGCAGCCACCGTGTGATGGACATCGAGGAAGCCGCGCCCTAGGAGCGCCACGAACGCCACAACGCTCACCAGCGACAGCCCAATGGTCCCGAGAACGAACCAGAAAAGGATCTTGCGCTGGGTATTGGCAATGCGCTCACGCATCGCCAGCTCCGCTGTCAGGTCGACACCGCTGGTCATAGGATCGACGGGAGCCTGCTCAAGTACATCGACCTTTTCGGCGAAATGTCCGTGCGTGTCTTCGCCTTTGCTCATATCCCCCTCCGCGTCCTTCAGTCCGCCAAACTCACCGATGTCGGGACAATTCCTGTCTTCGCCAAACTCTCGAGTCGCTTGGCGACGGCAGCCCTGGAGACTCCGAACGTTTCGGCCATGTGTTGGTTTGACAAACCACGGGCAGACATGGACAGGATTTCGCTCTGCGGCATGAGAAGAGCACCCGCGAACTCATCGGCGAAGAACTCATGCAGGTCATACTTCTGCCCGCGCGCCTCTGTGAAGGAGTAGTCACGGTCATGCGCCACCCGGTCACGCTCGACGATGTGGCCGATTTCGTGGGCCCAGGTGAAGCGTCTCCGAGGCGCGGACTCATCGCTGTTGAGCGCGATGATGGGCTGCTTGTCGCGTTCCTTCGAGACGAGTCCAGACAAGCCCGCGCCCATCGACGTCTCGTACTTGGAGGCGCTGACGGCGAGGGTCATTACGTCAAGGCTCACTGGAAGGTTGCCGTCCCAGTGATCGTCGAGAAGTCGCTGTGCTTCTCGGCGAGCCGACTCATAAACGAGCATCTCTTCCCCCTTGACCTATGGCTCAGTGCCTGTCCACTGTCGCCAGACTACCCACCCCCACGCAGTAGAACAAGCGTTCCAGTTCAGAATGTGGGTAAGTGATGGCGTGAGGCAGGGTGAGCCCGTCGAGCCCCTCAGCCCTGCAGGTACTGGGCGAGCGCCGCCCACTGGTCCCGGGGCTCGAAGCCGCTCGCTTCGAGCCGGCTGAGGTCGAACACGGAGTTCAGGGGGCGCGGCGCCGCGCCCGGTTTCGAGGCGAAGTACTCGGTCGTGCTCGTCCCGGACACCCGGGCGGGATCGTGGCCGGTCAGCTCGAACACGCGGCGCGCCACCTCGCACCAGGTGGCGCTCTTCCCGCCGCAGGACACGTTGTACGTCCCGTACTCGGCGCCGGTTTCCAGCAGGTGGTCGATGGCGCGGACGATCTCCGTGGTGAACGTGAGGCGGCCGTTCTGGTCATCCACCACCGACGGATCCACGCCCTTCTCAGCGAGGGACGCCATGGTGCGCACGAAGTTCGCGCCGTCGCCCACCACCCACGAGGTGCGCAGCAGGTAGTGGCGCTCGGTCGCGCTGACGGCGGCGTCACCAGCGGCCTTCGACTGCCCGTACACCCCCAGGGGGCCGACGGGGTCGTCCTCACTGATGAGCTCGGCGGAGCCGTCGAACACGTAGTCGGTGGAGACGTGCACGAGCACTCCCCCGGCGCGGTCCACTGCGGCGGCGAGCTCCGCGACCCCGCGGGCGTTGACGGCCCACGCGGCTGCCCGGCCGTCCGGGGTCTCGGCGGTGTCCACCGCGGTGTAGGCGGCGGCGTTGACCACCACGGAGAAGGGGGTGAAGTCGAAGGCGCGGATCGCGTCGACGTCGGCGAGGTCGAGCTCGTCGCGGGTGACGAAGCGGGTGTCACGGTGTGCCCCGTCGGCCCCCTCGGCGGCCCGGCGACCACCGGCCCACGCCTCGCGCAGTGCCCGGCCGAGCTGGCCGTTCGCGCCGATGACGAGCACGGACCCGTCGGCTCCTCCCCCACCGGGCCCACCGCCCTGCCCGCCGGCGGGTGCGCCGGGGGCAGCCGGGGCGTCGGGGCCGCTGGGCCGCATGGGGGTGACGTCGCCGAGCATCGGGTGGGCGCGGTCCTTCTCGGACAGCTCCGCGTCCTTCAGCGGAATCGGCCAGTCGATCGCGGCGGTCTCGTCAGCGAGGTTGAGGAAGGTGTACTCCGTCTGCGCCTGTTCGGACCAGTGGTCGTTGACGAGGTAGGTGTAGGCGGCGGGCGCTTCGAGGGTCTGAAAGGAGTTGCCGACCCCGGCGGGCACGAACACCGCCACATTGGGGGTGATCTCCTGGGTGTGGACGGCACCGAAGCTGTCGCCCTCTCGCAGGTCCACCCAGGCGCCGAACACGCGGCCGGTCGCCACCGAGATGAACTTGTCCCACGGTTCGGCGTGGATGCCGCGGGTGACGCCCACCTCCTGGTTGAAGGAGATGTTGTTCTGCACCGGCCCGAAGTCGGGCAGGCCGAGCGCGGTCATCTTCTCGCGCTGCCAGTTCTCCTTGAACCAGCCGCGGGCGTCGCCGTGGACGGGCAGGTCGAGCACGAGCAGGCCGGGGATGGGGGTGGTGTGCACGCTCAGCGGTTTCGCCACGGCGTCTCCTTCTCGTCGATTGCGGGCTGAGGACCGGGGGTCACTGACCGGTGCGGGCGTACTTCGCTTCGGTGGCGGCCTTCGCGCCGCGCCACCACGCCTCGTTCTCGCGGTACCAGGTGATCGTGTCCTTCAGGCCCTGTTCGAAGTCCTCGAACTGGGGCGTCCAGCCGAGCTCATCGCGCAGGCGGGTGGCGTCGATGGCGTAGCGGAGGTCGTGGCCGGCGCGGTCGGGGACGTGGTCGAAGTCGTCCTCCGCTCGGCCCATGAGGCGCAGGATCATGCGGATGACCTCGAGGTTGTTCTTCTCGCCGTCGGCGCCGATCAGGTAGGTTTCGCCGATCTCGCCCTTGTCGAGGATGGTGAGGACGGCGCTGGAGTGGTCATCGGCGTGGATCCAGTCGCGCACGTTGAGGCCGGCGCCGTAGAGACGGGGGCGGATCCCGTCGATCAGGTTGGTGATCTGGCGGGGGATGAACTTCTCGATGTGCTGGCGGGGCCCGTAGTTGTTAGAGCAGTTGGAGATGGTGGCGCGCACCCCGAAGGACCGCACCCAGGCGCGCACGAGGAGGTCCGATCCGGCCTTCGTGGCGGAGTACGGGCTGGACGGGTTGTACGGGGTAGTCGGGGTGAACTTCTCCGGGTCGTCGAGCTCGAGGTCGCCGTACACCTCGTCGGTGGAGATGTGGTGGAAGCGCAGGTCGTGCTGCCGCGCGGCTTCCAGCAGGGTGTACGTGCCGGTGATATTGGTGTGCAGGAACGGGGAGGGGTCCTGCAGGGAGTTGTCGTTGTGGGACTCGGCGGCGTAGTGGACGATCGCATCGTCCTCGCCGGTGAGGCGGGCGGCGAGGCGGCCGACGGTGTCCGCATCGGCGATGTCCCCCTCCACGAACTCGACCCGGCCCTCCGGCAGCCCGGTGAGGTTGTCGCGGCTGCCGGCGTAGGTCAGCTTGTCCAGCACGATGACGCGGTCATCGGTGTTCTCGGCGACGTAGTGGACGAAGTTGGAGCCGATGAATCCGGCGCCGCCGGTGACGAGGAGAGTGCGAGGAGCCATGCCGCTATCGTGCCATGCCGACCATATGGTCAGCTGAAGCGTTCGCGCTCCAGCACATCCAGAAGGTAACGGCCGTACCCGGACTTCACGAGGGGTTCGGCGCGCTCGCGCAGACCGTCGTCGTCGATGTAGCCCATGCGCCAGGCGACCTCTTCGGGGGCGCCGATGGAGAGGCCCTGGCGCTTCTGCACGGTGCGGATGAACTCGCCGGCGGCGGCGAGGTCGTCGAACGTTCCGGTGTCGAGCCAGGCGGTGCCGCGGGTGAGGACCTCCACGTGCAGGGCGTCGTCCTCGAGGTAGAGGCGGTTGAGGTCGGTGATCTCCAGTTCCCCGCGGGCCGACGGCGTCAGGCTCTTCGCGCGGTCCACCACGGTGGAGTCGTAGAAGTACAAGCCCGGCACCGCCAGGTTCGACTTCGGCTGGCGCGGCTTCTCCTCCAGGGACACTGCCTTGCCGTCGGAGTTCATTTCGACCACGCCGTACGCGGTGGGGTCACTCACCCAGTAGCCGAACACGGCGGCGCCGTCCACGTCCGCGTAGCGGCGCAGCTGGGTGCCCATGCCCTGGCCGTAGAACAGGTTGTCGCCGAGGATCAGGGCGGCACCCTCCCCCTGCAGGAAGTCCTCGCCGAGGACGAAGGCTTGGGCGAGTCCGTCGGGTGAGGGCTGGGTGACGTACTCCAGCGTGATGCCGAAGCGGGAGCCGTCACCGAGGAGGCGCTGGAACGCGGCCTGGTCCTCGGGGGTGGTGATGATGAGGATGTCGCTGATGCCCGCGAGCATGAGGGTGGTCAGCGGGTAGTAGATCATCGGTTTGTCGTACACCGGCATCAGCTGTTTGGAGACGCCGATGGTGAGGGGGTGCAGGCGTGAGCCGGTGCCCCCGGCCAGGATGATTCCGCGCATGAGGCCAGCCTACCGCGTGGGTCACTTCCTGACCGGACGCTCAAGCACTTGTCGCCGGCGCTTCGCTTCGGGACCGACCTGCACGGTAACCTGAGCGGGTCCAGCCCGCTGACTCCGAGGACTCTCTTCATGGACCCCGTTCCCACCGCTTCGACCGTCTGCGTGATCGGTCTCGGGTACATCGGCCTGCCCACCGCAGCCGTGCTCGCCCAGGCGGGGCATCGGGTGATCGGTGTGGACGTCAACCCCGATACTGTCGCCGCCGTCAGCTCCGGGACGGTTCCCTTCGTCGAGGACGGCCTGGGGAGCGTTGTGGCGGGTGTTGTGGCACGCGGCCTGCTCACGGCGCAGACCGCGACTCCCCCACGCCGACTTCTACATCATGTCCGTGCCCACGCCCTTCGCCGGCGACCACCGGGCGGACCTCACCTACATCCGTGCGGCCGCGAAGGCCCTGGCACCGAAGCTGACCGGTGGCGAAGTCATCGTGCTGGAGTCGACGGCGCCTCCGGGCACCACGGAGCAGATGGCGCAGATCGTCCTCGAGGCGCGGCCGGATCTCACTGATGAGCCGGGCCAGCCGAACACGGTGCACTTCGCGCACGCGCCGGAGCGGGTTCTGCCGGGCCGCATCATGATCGAGATGGTGGCGAACGACCGGATCATCGGTGGTCTCACCCCGGTCGCGTCGGAGATGACGCGCGAGCTGTACGCATCGTTCTGCCAGGGCGATCTTCTCATCACCGACGCCCGGACTGCGGAGATGGCGAAGCTGACGGAGAACGCGTTCCGCGACGTCAATATCGCGTTCGCGAACGAGCTGTCCCTGATCGCCGATTCACTCGACATCGACGTCTGGGAGCTGATCGAGCTGGCGAACCACCATCCGCGCGTGAACATCCTGCAGCCCGGCCCGGGCGTCGGCGGCCACTGCGTCGCCGTGGACCCGTGGTTCATCGTGTCGGCGGCGCCGGAGCAGGCCCGGCTGATCCGCACAGCCCGCGAAGTCAATGATTCCAAGCCCGCAGCGGTGGTCGCGAAGGTGCTCACGGCAGCGGCCGAGCATGCGCGGCCGACGGTTGCCGTGCTCGGCATCGCGTTCAAACCGAACATCGACGACCTGCGCGAATCGCCGGCGAAGCAGATCGCTCTGTCTGTGGCCGCGGCTCTGCCGGAGGGCGAAGTGCTGATTGTCGAACCGCACATCGACACACTGCCGAAGGAGTTCGAGAACGCCGCCAACTGCACCCTCGCCGACGCTGACCGTGCGATCGCCCAGGCAGACGTGATCGCGCTCCTGGTCGATCACGACGCGTTCCGATCCATCGACCCAGCGAGCCTCGCCGGCACGAGCGTCGTCGACACGAAGGGGATGTGGTGAGCGCAGAGGTCCGTGATCTGATTCGCCAGCAACAGGACTCCATCCGGCAGCTGCAGCGCCAGAACGCCGAGCTCAGCGCCCGACTGGAACAGCTTCGCCGGCGCTCCGCGCTGTCCGGCAGGGGCGCGTCAGCCGACGGCGGCGAGGTGGCTCAGCAGGATCTGGCAGCGGCACTGGAAGCCGCCGAGAAGCGTGTCGCCGCTCGAGACCGCCAAGTACAAGCGCTCGAGAAGCGCGTCGCAGTCCGCGAAGAACGAATCGATGCGGTGCAGAAGCGCACCGACGCACAGAAGGACCGAATAGAAAGTCTCGAGAAGCAGGCATCGAACCTCAAGGCCGGGACGGAACGCCTCACAACCGCTCTGCACACGTACCGGAACCGTGTCGAGGGCCTGAAGGACACCGTCACGACGCTGCGTGATCAACTCAGCTCCAGCCGGACCCAGGCCAAAGAGCAGAAGGCCCAACTGGTCGAGTCCCTTCAGCGGTCCCGCGCGTCAACCGTGCATCACCGCGATCGCGCGGCCGCTGAGCAGCAGAAACTGGCATCCGCCCGGGAAAGAGCCGCTCAGCAACGGGAGAAGCTGCAGACCAGCCTTGCTGTCACTCGTGAACGGTTGAAAACAACGACCGAACTGTGGTCCCCCGCGCGCACGTATCTGTCCAGTTATCGGCAGGGCCTCCTGTACGAAGAGATCGAGAAGTCAGACATTGACCTGAGCGCTGACACCTACCTGTCCCTCCTTCCGAGCACTGTGCCCGCGGCTCGGATCCTCTCCCGGAAGCACGGCGGCCGCGTCATCTGCGACTGCGTCGAAAACGTCGAAGTCAACAAGCATTCCCTCGCTCCGACGATCCGACCCTCGGCGCTGGAGCTGGTGAACCTGACGGCGTACGGGTCGCTGATGTGCTGCGACGGGATGATGACCGTCAGCCACGCCGTTGCAGACACCCTCACCCGATTCGGGCCGCCGGTCAGAGTCCAGCCGAACTACCGCTATTACGAGGAAGCACAGCCAGCAGGCGAGCTGCGACAGATGCTCGGTCTCGGCGACACGGAAACGATCCTCCTCACGAGCGGCAACATCGTCGAAGGGTTCGAAAACGTCCTCCAGGCACTCACGCTGCTGCCCTCGACCGTTCACCTAGTCGCGTTCTCAAGGATCAGCCCGCATACCTACCGCGAACAGATCGAGACGACGATCAAGAACCTCGGCCTGAACGCCCGTGTTCATCTGATGGGGCTGCTCCCGTACGATCAGGTCGCCGGGGTCTTCGCCGACGCCGACTTGGGTCTGATGATCCTGGACCCCACCAACGCCAACCACGCTGTCTCGCTGCCGAATCGTGTCTTCGACTTCACGACTGCCACTCTCCCGTTCGCTGTTCCCCCTGTGCCTGAAATCGCCCGGTTCGTAGAAGAGCACGGGCATGGAGTTGCGATGCCGGACGACTCACCGGAGACCTGGGCCGCCACTATCCGATCCCTGTTGACAGAACTGCCTCAGCGCCGCGCTGCAGCGCGCGCAGCTCGTGCGCAGGCAACATGGGAGAGCCTCGAAGACGGCCTGATGGAATTCCTCGGCCAGCCGTCCACAGTCACCATGCTGGGCTTCCGAGACCTGACCCGCTATCAGCGGTTCCTCCGGATAGCCCAGACCCTCAGCGACAGAGGTGTGGCAGTGAAGGCCGTGTGCTTCTCGCAGTCGCCCGTCCCGGTTGAGATCCCCAACACTGAGTTCTTCCACTTCTCGGACCGGTACGGTCGGGGAGAAGGACTCGAGCGTGTACCGAACGCCCACTGATCTCTGCCATCCAAGGAATCCATCGTTCATGCACCATGACGCACCTCGCGTACCCCCGCAGCAGCCGGCTACCCGAGCGCCGGAGCAGATCCGGACGGCATACGCCCGATTCACCAACGATGGTCTCGATCGCATGGACGAACTGATCTCCCAGTCCCGCGACTACACCTCGAACGACTCAGGGCACCTGGCCTGGGACGTCGCCCTTCTCATCCGAGCCGCGCTGATCGCATGGGAGATCGAAGGGGGCGAGCGTCGGCTCGATCAGTCCGTCCGATGGGCTGAGCGTCTGCTCGCCACCACAGACGAAGCCCGCGGGGCAGTCGATTGGCAGGGCCTTTCACGCCCCCTGTGGTCAGCTGGGAGTCGGTACAACCCTGGGTCGGCAGAGGTGGGCCGTGTCGGCGACCGTGCGCTGCATCTGCAGGCGAGCGGGCGAGCGGTCCAGGTCCGGCGCACCAGCGATTCCACGGTGACAGTCGCCATCACTCGGTCAGACGGCTCGCTGTGGGAAAGCCCGGAGGCGTCTCTCCTCCCCCAGCAGGCGAACTATCTGCCGGATCTCCTCTCCACCCAGGGTGCCGCGCTCTCAGCACAGCTGCGGGGACTCACTGAAGAGGCCGACCTTCGCGGCGCCCTCAGTGACGCAGAGATCCCGCTGGAGCCCCAGCAGGCAGCACACCTCGTGCACACCGGCATGATCTGCCGCGCCCTGCTCATGGTCGCTGATGTCCTCCCTGATGACTCAACCCGCTTCATCAGCGCTGCCGAGCGGGCTCTGCGGGCACATCTGCATCTCCTGGGGGTCACCGATCCCGGGACCGACGGCATCCCATTCCGCCTCGACCAGGCGTACGACTTCCCGTCACGACGGGTAGGCGTCGCTCTGCCGCACAACCAGGTGGCGGACGCCGCCACCTGCCTCATGAAGTTGTCCCAGCTGCTCGATGACCCCTTCCTCGAAACCATCGGCAGGAGAATGATCGCGACCGAGGTGGCCGACCTGTCCACAGAGAAGCCGTGGCGGTACTACCCCCAGGACAGCGAAGCGTTCACCGGGGTCGAACGGAATCACCCACTGTATGAACGACGGGTCACCCCGGTGACCCGTCCCGAGGACAGCTCGCACGTGACGATACGCATCAGAGCACTGAGCGACTGGCGCGACCTGGTGCCCGAGCTCGTTGCTGACAGTGATCTCGAACGAGCGGGGTCAGTGTTCCAATCGGATTACCTGACCTCTGGCCCCGATGGGCTCACCGTTCGGTGGACACCGGATCCGTCAATCGCTCCTGCCCGCTGCGGCTACGCTGATTCGTTCTCCGGTGCATGGACGCGGCTGGCCCCGTGGCACCAGTCCATCACCACGCTGGTCAACACTCTCGCCTACCAGCACCCGCCGGACACGGTCTTCGGGGCCACGGTGCTCTCTGCGGCTGAGATCTGGCAGATGAACACGGCCATGCAGAGAACCGCCTAGCGATGGAGTGCGGGGTCGAATCGCTCGAGGGTGATGCTCGGGTCCTGATAGCCAGCGTGGGTGGGCCATTTCTTCGGCTGCTCCCGCCACCGATCGGCGTAGTACCGCAGCATCGCACTGCCGGAAGCCTCCGCGATCGTGGTCAGCGTGTCCACGTGGATCCAGTGGTACTGGTTGAACTGGCGGCCCGCGATCGCCTTGCCGAAGTTCGTCGGGTAGCTGACGATCTCAGCACGATCCCACGGCACCTCCACCTCCAGGGTCTGCCGACCCGCGATGACAGGGCCTGTATGCAGCATCGCTGCTGGTGCGAACCGAGGGTACGTCCTGAGCGGGTCGTACGGTCCATCCCCCATCAGAATATCCATCTCGGCATCTCCGTCGGCCTCGAGGTCGAGGACGACGGTATTCACAACGGGGAAGGTGGCACGCGAAAGGCTGAGATGGACTCGGGCCTCTGAACCAGCGGCGATCCGCTTGGGCAGCTCATTGGCGGCCCAGCCACCAGCGGGCGCCTGCGTCGTGGATGCATCGAAAGTGCCGAAACCCGGCATGCGCACCTCCACGCCGTGCACCGTCACCGCTGCGCCTCGTGTCCGCACTGTCACCTCAGCCGGGCCCTTGAGCCGATATCGGGAGGTCGCGAGATCGGCGAAATCGTACAGCGGAACGAGATCCTCGAGCCCCTGAACAGAGTCATGGAAGAGCTCCCACGCGAGCCCATCGCCGGAAGACTTAGCGTAGCGGTGCAGAATCGCGGTTGCGGTCGTCCACCCGTTCAGGGTGCAGTCCGGGGCCGCCGACGGGTACTCCTCGATCTGAAGCCCCCCGCTTGCAGTGCGGTGGGCGACCCCGCCTTCTGCCACAGGAACGGCCAAGCTGCGCAGAATCGCCGCCATCGGGTCAGAGAACCGTTCCGTTCCCGGGAGGTGCAGAAGACGCGACAGGACATCGACATAGCGTGCCTGAGTCAACCCGCTGTACCAGGACCCCTCCACAGTCGAGACCTTCGTGTTCTCCTGGTCGTAGATGAAGGCAATCGCATCCTCACCAATAGGAGACATCCGTGAGATCGCCGCATCGGCCACAGCACAGGCGGCGTCGAAGAACTGCTGCTCACCGGTGGTGCGGAACTGCGCGAGGTAGTCGGAGATGACATAGCTGCCGTAGATCGGGTGTGCGAAGAGCTCGCCATCGGTGCGCCGGCCCGGATAGCCGTCGGGGAGGAATTCGATCCGGTAGTAGTCCCACACAGCGCGGCGAGCACTGGACAGCGATGGGAAGCCCACGTCCGCCTCATTCGTCACGTCATCAGAAGAAACGCGATCGGCGTTCATCAACAGACCCCTTAGCATCTTCACATTGCGTCAGCGCTGAGGCTCATCGGTGAGCCTCAGCAGCTGCTCGACAGCTCCTGTCAGAATGATCCGCTCATTCTCCCAGGTGTTGGCCTGTCCGAATGCACGGGAGTTCTCGCGCATGACACGGTACGTCTCATCGTCAGCGATGACCGACATGATCGCATCGGCGAGAGCCTTCGGGTCGAACGGATCGTACACCGCGCCGCACTGCGATCCGACCACGATCCGGTGCAGCTCCGGCAGGTCCGAGGACACGATCGGAATCCCAGCCCCGGTGTACTCGAACACCTTGTTCGGCAGCGCATACATGTTGTTCCGCGACACGGGCTGATACGGGATCAGCCCGAGGTCCGCCCCGGCGGTGAAAGCCGGAAGATCGGCGGGCTGAACAGCCGGCAGGAAATGCACCCTGTCCGCCGCACCCACATCCGCGGCCAGCTGCTGCAGCTCCTCCAGCATACGTCCCTTGCCGATGAAGACCAGATGCACCTGTTCAGGCAGGTGTGCTGCCGCGCGGACGCAGACATCCAGGCCGCGGCCGGCCATCAGGCCGCCCTGGTACAGCACCACGACCGTGTCCGGCCCGATGCCCGCCAGCGCACGCAGGTCCTGCGGCTGGGCCAGAACATCGGCCGGCACCGCTGGAGCGCAGTTGCGCAGAACTCGCCCGCCCACCCCGTAGCGCGCCTCGTATTCATCACGGATCGTCTGGTTGACCACCACGACCTCGTCGGCGCGCCGCATGAAGCGCTTCTCGATCGGCCACAGCACACGCCGCTCCCCCGGGCCCAGCGCGGTGCTCTCCAGATACAGCTCATGGCAATCGTGCAGATGGGGGACGCCCAGGCGCTTTGCGGCGATGCTCGCGCCCACCAGCCCCGGCAGGTCCGAGCTGACCACCAGATCCGGCTGATGATATTCGATGCGGTCCGGGGCGGCGGCCCAGAACGCGAAGAAGCGGTTCACCCGATGGCCGCGGTTGAGTTCGCGGCGGATCAGCTGCTGGCGGTCCCGCCGCCGCTCCCGCCACCAGCGGATCTGTGCGCGCCTCTGCTCCTGCCACTGCTGGCGCCTGCGCTTCCGCTCAGCGACAGCGCCCTCGCTCACCCACCGGTCCCGCAGCCGCTGCATGCCCGGCAGGGGCAGGCGCATCCACGTGGGGTAGATCGGCTTCGGCACGAGGGCGGCCTCCGCGCGCTCCGCCCGCTCCCGTGCCCAGCGCACTCTGCGCTCTGCGTTTTTGCGGGAGATCCGCGCCTGGTAGGCCTGGGCCGCTGAGTGCACGTCAACGAAGTCGGCACTGAGGTTCGGGTGCTCAATCCCCTGGAAGAAGTCCACCCGAGGGCGGGAGTTCACCACGATCACTTCCGCCCCCATCTCGAGGAACGTCAGGATGTTGCGGCGGATACGGCCGGCGATCTGCGGCTTCATCGCCACCACAACGACCCGGAAGCGGGGCCCGCCGGCCCTCTTGGGGATTCGCGCTGCAGTACCGGCGCGGCGCTGCAGGAAATCCTCCGACCGAGGCGACACTGCCTTCAGAATGCGGTCCTTCAGCTCGCTGCGGTGCCCCAGCTCGCGGTACACCGAGCGGTAGACCCGCGCGTTCTGATCCCATGTCCGATTCGTGCGCACCCACAGAGCGGCCCGCGCCCCTAGAAGCTTCCGCTCCCGCGTATTGCCTGCGAGGCTGATGATCTGGCGGCCCAGATCGCCCGGGTCCCCCGCACGGAAGGTTCGGGCCGCGCCGGATGCCTCCGCGATCTCCCTCAGCGCCTTCACATCGGACATGATGACTGCGCGTCCCGTGCAGAAGGCTTCGAACGGCTTCAGGGGGGTCACCAGGTCCGTCACCGCCGCACTGCGTCGGGGAACGACGAACAGATCGATGATGCTGTAGTAGTCCAGAATCTCCTCGTGCGGGACCCGGCCCGTGAACACCACGTTCTGCACACCGGCATCTCGCACCTGCTGCTCGAGGGTTTCCCTTTCACTGCCGTCGCCGACGATCAGCAGGTACAGCGGGCCGCGCACCCGGGGGCTGTTCTGCTGCTGCGCGCGGTGGAACCCGTCGATGAGGACATCAATGCCTTCGTACCCGACGAGGGAGGAGATGTAGCCGACCGTGATCGCATCGTCCGGAATCCCGAGGCGGCGGGCGAGATCGCCGTTGCGCTTGCGGGTGTCGAACTCATCGGGCTGGACGGCGTTCGGCACCACGTGTACATGGTCAGCGCTGAGCTGATCATCCGACGACGCCACGATGTGTCGGCGCATAGTCTCCGACAGAGTCAGGTTGCGGTCCACCAGCGATCGCACCGTGATCTCCGCACGGCGCCGCTCGATGTACTCGTCCGGCAAACCGAGGCTGGAGAAGACCTCATCTGCGTGATCGGCCCAGGGCTGCCGGTGGACCATCCGGTCCAGCCAGCTCTCCTCCCAGAACCCGCGACTCTCGTACACGGTGGGGATGCCGTAGGCCTTGCCGACCGCGTGCACGATCAGTGCGTTGTAGAAGTCCGAATGGGCGTGCAGGATACTGGGGCGCAGTCGCTGCACGAGCCGGGCGAACTCGGTGACGCTGCGCTGGAGCCACCGGTCAGCGCTCTGTGCGCTGCGGGGGCGGCCCGGCAGAAGGTAGTAGGGGACCCCGTCATGCAGGTAGCGGGTCGTCTCGCGGACCGGGGTGGTGCTGATGCCCGGCTGAGCGACGACCGCCGCTGTGAGCCCCATCCGCCGCTGTGCCTGCACCGTGTAGTGCGTGCGCAGGGTGTACCCGGTCTGCGTGTCCGGCAGCACACGCCCCACCAGGTGCAGGATCGGACCGCGGGCGGAGTACGGAGACGGGCGGTGGACTGGAACCCTCGGCAGGTCAGTGATCTGCATGACGGTCTGTTCGGCGCGGATCTTCTCCAGCTGCTGCTTGTCACTCGCTTTCCCGGACACGGCCGTGACCCTCGTGAGGACCTGGACGGCCAAGTGGGTGTACCCCGCGCCCCGGAAGCTCTTGTACAGGGTGCGCAGCTGGGACAGGGACAGTTCGGCAGGAACGCCGAAGGCCCGGATCAGGGGACCGGTGCGCAGCGGGGCACCCTCCGCCAGGTACTGAGTGATGAAGACCCGTGCTTCATCAGCGCTGACCATGGCGCTGACGTCGCGTCCCTGTGCGATCCCGTTCTCCACTGCGAGCCGAACGGCACGATTCCCGGCGTCGTTGCGGCGCTCATTCTCCGGTTCTTCGGCGGCATCATTCGGCCGGCGCTGATCGGCCGGGTCAGCTGCGTCCGCAGGCTGCTCGAACGGCGACTGGGTTCGGTGCGCGGGCGTGGTGTCCCTCGCTCGCTCAAGATGGCTGACGCGGGTTCTGACGAGGTTCCTGCTGTGCGTGATCCGCCGCTCCAGGCCGAGCGCCAGCACCGCCCCGATGAGGATCAGTCCGGCGCCCACCGCTGCGGTGACGATGACGGCCAGAGTGGACCGGTCGATCGCAGTCCAGATCAGCAGGCCGAGAAGGACAAGACCGCCGAAGGCAGCCGCGAGAACAGAGATCCTCAGATAGGAACGCACAGGCACGCCTCCCAGTGGATGGGGCTCGAAAAGCTTGTCCAAGGCTAGCGCATCTTCAAGAAGACAAGGATGCTCGGGTAACCTCCGGATATGCCCGCCTGGACGACGCCACCATCTGGTCCCCAACGCCGTCGGATCCCGGGCCGTGGAATCCCTCTGGCAGGTGCTGTCGTCCTGGTCATCGCCGCTGTCGCCGTGGCCCTTCTGCTGATGCGGCAGACCGACGACGGCCGCCCCGACCCCAGCGGCCCCCGACCAGTCGCCACAGCTCATGAAAAGGCATCGTTCACCATTCCCGGCCAGATCACGGTTGCGAAGAAGTCATTCCCCGTCAACCAAGGCCAGCCGTACCATGTGTCGTTCAGCATGACTCCTGCGCCATCGTCACTGGCAGACGGTGCTGCGGCGGCGTTCATCGGTGTCCGCATGGAGTGCCGCCGCTCGGACGGGACGCTGCTCGGCCAGACCGGCGGGACACGCAACATCGAGCCGGGTGATGCCACTGCATTCACGAATCAGATGCTGATCACCGCCGATCGGCCCACCACCGCGACCTGCGTGCTACATGTCTACAACACCGTCTCGGAGGTCTCTGCTGCGGGCTCCACGATTCCCGTTGAAGCGTCGTGGACCGCCATCGCGGCTGACCCGTCGGCTGCCTCCGCACCCCTGGAGAACTGGCTGCCGGCCACCCTGCAGCCGAAAGACCGCGAAGTCGCCGCCTCGATCATCCTGGACCCGCGGACATCAGGGGACGTGACCGGCCGCTCCACACTGCACCTCACCACCTGCACCATCCTCAACGGATCCACCGAGGGAGGCCGGCGGCTCTGCAGCACACCCGGCCTCGATGATGCCGGCAGCACCGCGGCTCTCGAGTTCCGCACGGTCGCGCTCGACGACTCCGGGCGGGTGTGCGGCACCTACGGGCGCACCGAAACGCGCATCCGGATCTCACGCCTGCGCCACCACGAACTCGTCCCCCTCACGCACCGCGCCACCATCCCACCACCGAATGACCGATGCGGGAAGGAACTGCGGATGCAGGTGCGGGTGCTGAACGAGGGCCCTGCTGACCTGGTCGTCCACCGCGCGAACTCGTCCCTCATCGCCGACCGCGCCGCAACCGGCTGAGGAGATCCCCACCCGGGGCTCCGCGAATCGGGTCAGCTGGTCAGCTCCACCTGGGCCGCCCCCGACAGTAGGGAGATCCGCTCCGTCCCGTACGGGGTGCGCAGCTGCAGCACGGCGGCATCGCCCGCCTCCCCCATGCCCGACGGCTCCTCCACCACGGTGAGCTCCGCGGGAGAACCACCGCGGACCACAGCGGTGATGAACGTGATGTCCCGGCCGGTGCGGCGCTCCGTCACCGCGGGCGCCGGCTCCTTCTGCCGCCAGCCGACGGAGACCCAGCCGTCGAACGGGTCCTCCTGCGCGAGAGTGATCTGCGGGTGAGCACCACTCGACCACAGGAGGCAGGCGGTGCGGTCAGCGGAGCGCAGGTGAACGCTGCCTCCGTCGGCTGCCTCGGCGGTGACGGTATGGCCCATCTGCCACCGCTGCACCGCCGTGACCTCCTGCTCCGCGACCACGCGGTCCACCACGACGAGCGATTCACTGAGCCGCGAGAACACCACCCTGCGCTCGAGTTTCACCCCCTCGTAGGACGGGTCCGCGATGACCAGCTCGTCGTGGCTGGCCGAAGTGGTGGCGCGGACGAGAGAGACCACCGCGTCCTGCGACGGCTCCTCGCCGTCGATCAGCACAAGGCTGTGGGAGGCGCGAGCGATGAAGTGGTCACGGGCCGCGTTCGAGTTGTACTGGAACTTCCCCGGGTCCACCAGCCAGTTCTGGCCGTCCGCGGAGAACGTGAGCGAAGTTCCGTCCGCGTGGCCGTGGACGCGGCGCGCCGGACCGAAGCGCGCCGAATAGAACGTGTGATCCGCAAAGGGGCGCTCCTCACTGCCCCAGCCGCTGCGGCCGAACACATAGCCCGCGCGGTAGGCGCGCATCAGATCAGCCGGCGGCTCGCCCTTCGCGCCCGCGCTCGCAACATAGTCCGTGGGGGCGTCACCGGTGCGGCGGGCCGCCTGGATGTCCGTGTCACCGATGGTGACGAGGGTCCCGTCGGGCCGGGTGGCGTGGGCGATCTCCTCCGGTGCGCTGAGGTGGCGCTCGGCGCCGGACGGTCGCGGCAGGCCGGCGCGGTCGAAGCGCCGCAGGGCTGACTGCCACCACGAATAGTTGTTGACGTGGTAGGCGATCGCGCCCTCGGCGTTCACGCCCTCCTCGTCGTACTCCGCTTCCAGCAGGGTGCTCATCCGCTCCGCGGCGATGCTGCGGTACCGCTCGTCATCGAGCACAACACCGGTGAGGAACAGGGCATCATGCTGGTGCAGGGCGTGGTTCGCGCTGCCGAGGTTCTCCGGGTCGGCGAGCCATGCGGCGTGCGTGGCGATCAGGCCCTCCAGCCACGGCAGCTCCTGCGGGGCGTGCTCCGCGATGGCGGGCACGGCCAGGCACAGCTGGCGGGCGCGGAGGCCATCGGACATGTCCCTCCAGCCCCATTCGGTGGGTGACGCGCCGACGGGGTTCGCCTCCGCCCAGTTCTTCACCCACGTCAGCCACATCTCCAGGGCGGCCTGGTCGCCGTCGCCGGCTGCGCGCCACAGCGGCTCCAGCCAGCGCAGCATGTGGTACTGGAACGTCCAGTTGCGGTCGTTGAACGGGTCCTCGTGCCACGTGGGCTCTGCGGGCAGGTCCCACGCCGGGTGGGGCCGCATCTGGAGCCGACCGGCGAGCAGCTGATCGACATCCTCCCGTCGGTAACGCGGGCTGAGGTCCTGGCGGCGTGCGGCCTCAACATCCAAAGTCACCGTCTGTCTCCATTCGCTCTTCCGCCCAGGCGGGTCCCGATCACGTCAAGCCATCGTAGACATCCGCCACCTGAGCGGCGAGGACACGCCACGAATGCGTGTCAGCGACCCACTGCCGCGCCCGCCGGCCGACGGATGCCCGCAGCTGCGGGTCCTCGAGGAGCCGCCTGAGCTGGTGCGCGAGCGCCTCCGGGCTGCCCGCCTCGTGGACGAGACCGGTCGCACCGTCCTCGACGATCTCGGTGAGGGCGCGGACATCGGAGACGACCACGGCTTTGGCCATCGCCATCGCCTCGAACGGCTTCAGCGGGGACACCATGTGGCACACCTGCAGCGGCAGGCGCGGGAACGGCGCGATGTCGATCAGGGAGTACAGGTCCTCCACCTGGGCGTGCGGCACGCGGCCCGTGAAGCGGACGACGCCCTGAAGGCCCCGCCGCTCCACCTCGGCCTGCAGCTGCGGCAGCATCGGGCCGTCGCCCACGATCAGGACATGGAAGCCGGCGTGGCTGGTGCGCAGGAGGTCCGCGGCGGCGATCAGCTGATCCAGCCCCTCATAGTCGAGGAGGGAGCCGACATAGCCGATCACGGGGGCATCCCCGATGCCGAGCCGGTCCGCCAGGTCGGTGTTCCTCTGCGTGGGGACGAACCGCTCCACGTCCACACCGTTGGACAGCACGCTGATCCTCTCCGCTTCCACACCGCGGTCCACGAGTTCGCTCTTCAGCGCCCCGGTGAGGGCAAAGACATGGTCGGCGGCGCGGCACGCGTCGGCCTCCATCCGCACCTGGAAGGCGAAGTCATCGCTCGCGGCCCACGCGGGTTCACGGGAGGAGCGGGTGATCTCCCACAGTCCGCGCACCTCGTACACGCTGGGCAGGCCCAGCCGCCGCGCCGCGAGCGCTGCGGACAGGCCGTTCACATAGTTCGAGGCGGCGTGCAGCACCTGCGGTCGCAGCTCTGCGGCGAGATCGGTGAGCGCATCGCTGCAGCGCTCCGTGTAGTTCAGCAGGGGCCGCCGCAATTCCAGCCGGCGCTGCGGGATGAGCCGCCGATAGGTGAGGCCGTCGACCTGCTCTTCGAGGGCGATATCGGGGATGTCGCGCAGTTCTCGGACGTCGTACGGGTAGCCCAGACGCGTCACCGGGGTGACGTTCCACCGGGTGCGGTTGAGTTCGGTGAGCAGGGCGTGGGTGCGGGTGGCGTAGCCGCGGGAGTGGAACGGCAGGGCGTTGTGCACCATGTAGAGCGCCCGGCCGGTGACCGGTTCGTACGGCGGGGCCGGTTCCGCCGCCGGCATCGGGTAGCCGCGGTCGGTGAGCTGGCCATCGGTCAGGGTGCGGGTCTGATGGCGGCCCGGGCCACGGGTGGACGGTGTGCGCCGGCGGGGCTCGGAGCGCTCTCGCTTCGGGGACTGGGCGTGGCCCGCGCGGGGACCGGGCGGGTCGGCAGCACCCGTCGGCCCGCCTCCCGGGGCCGCGGCAGCGGCGCTCCTGCACCACCACAGAGCCACCTGGGCCGGGCCTCCGGCGCGCAGGTGCCACAGCGCCTTCCGGGCGACTTCGGCGGCCACCGCGGCGGGGATCAGCATGACGCTGGCACGCTCCGCCCATCGACGGTCGGCGCGAACTCCTCGGGGCGGTCCCCGCCAAGGAACTTCCAGCGGATCGCCTGGAGGGTGCGCTCCGCGGCGCGGCCGTCGCCGTACGGGTTGACCGCATCAGCCATCGTTTCGTACGCCGCAGCACACTTCAGCAGCCGCGTAACCTCCCGGACGATGCGCTCCCGGCTCGCACCGATGAGGGAAACCGTTCCCGCCGCGACCGCTTCGGGCCGCTCCGTGTTCTCCCGCATCACCAGCACCGGTTTGCCGAGGCTCGGAGCCTCCTCCTGCACTCCCCCGGAGTCGGTCAGGACGATGCTGGCGATCCGCAGCATCTGGGTGAACTCGGCGTAGCTGAGCGGCTCCACCAGGATGATGTTCTGCCTGCCCTCCACGGTGGGCAGGATGCTGTCGCGGACCATCGGATTGCGGTGGATCGGGAGCACGATCGTGAGATCGGGGTGCCGGTCGGCGAGGTCCGCGAGCGCCTGCCCGATCTGCCGCATCGGATCGCCCAGGTTCTCGCGGCGGTGCGCCGTCACCAGCAGGACGGGTGCTGTGCTGTCGCCGCTGTCGTGGGCGCTGCGCAGCTGCTCGAGGCGGTCGTCGGTGAGGCGGATGTCGGGATTCTGGGAGGCGGAGATCAGCGCGTCGATGACGGAGTTGCCGGTGACTATGATGTCGTCGCCGGAGATGCCTTCGGCGAGGAGATTGTCGCGGCTGCGGGGCGTGGGCGCGAGATGCAGGGAGGTCACCTGCGTGGTGAGTCGACGGTTCGCCTCCTCCGGGAACGGCGAGAGGAGGTGGCCGCTGCGCAGGCCCGCTTCGACATGGATCACGGGAATGCGGCGGTTGAACGCGCCGATGGCGGCGGCCATCACGGTGGAGGTGTCGCCTTGGACGAGGACGGCATCCGGCTTCTCCTCCTCGAGGACCGAGTCGAGACCGGTGACGACGTTCGCGACGATCTCATTGAGGGACTGCCCGCCCCGCATGATGTTGAGGTCGTGGTCGGGTTCGATGCCGAACATGTCGTTCACCTGGTCGAGCATCTCGCGGTGCTGCCCGGTGACCACGGCGATGCTCTCCAGACCGGGCGCTGAACGGATCGCGAGGATCAGTGGGGCCACCTTGATGGCTTCGGGTCTGGTGCCGTACACGGTCATGATGCGCATTCATCGGCCTTTCCGGGGCTGGTGAGCCGCTGAGGGGAACTGGGAAGGGGATCGGTCGGTGCGCAGCGCTCGGGCGAACGATGAGGACCCGTCGGCCCCGTCCTCCTGATGGGTCTGCAGGAACGACGAGGCGTAGGCGAACCGTTCACTGGCGCGCCACTGCTGGTTCGCCCGGGACAGGACGGCCGCGGCCTCCTTCTGCTTGCCCTCGGCCAGGAGTGCAGCGAAGCGCCGATACTCATCGGTGACGGTGACGGCGTCGCCGTCCATCACCACGGACCCCGCCTCCAGCCACACCGCCCGGGTGCACATGGTCTTGATGGCGCTCAGAGCGTGGTTGACCATGATCACGGTACCGGCGCTCTGCAGCATCTGGGTCATCGCGGCGCGGGCGCGCTCGGCGAACGTCTCGTCACCGGTGGAGAGAGCCTCGTCGATGATGAGGATCTCCGGGTCCGCGGCGAGTGAGATCGCGAACTTCAGCCGCGCCGCCATCCCGGAGGAGTAGGTGCGCAGCGGGCGCTCGATGGAGTCCTCCAGTGCGGACAGCTCCACGATGCTGTCGAACTTCTCCTCCGCCTGTTCCGGGGTGAGGCCCATCGCCAGGCAGCCGAGACGGATGTTCTCCGCGCCCGAGAGGGAGTCGATCATGGCGGCGCTGACGCCGAGCAGGAGCGGCGTGGAGGACGTGTGGGTGGTTCCTGAGCTGATCGGTTCGAGGCCGGCGAGCACGCGCAGGAGCGTGGACTTGCCGGAGCCGTTGCGGCCCACGATGCCGACGAACTCACCGGACTGGATCGTCAGGGACACGCCGCGGACGGCGTTGACCACGGCGCGCTGGCGCCGCAAGCCGAACAGTCCCCGGCGGCGGACATCCCGAGTGGTGGTGTAGCGGACGCGCACATTGTCCGCGACCACGGTGAGGGGCGCGTCCGCATCGACCGTGCCGGCTTCGCGGATCGGCTTGGCGTAGGCGCTGTACTGGCGTTTAGCGGCCATAGGTGGACTCCCCCCGCCAGAAGAACACGAAGCCGGTGCTGACCAACACCACCACCCACACGATGAGGGTGGCCCATGTGCTGGCGGGCGGCATCTCGTTGTGGATCAGCAGCGACCGGTACGCGGTGAGCATCTGGAAGATGGGGTTCAGGTCGCAGATGGTCTTCACCAGCGGCATGGTGAGGAAGCGGTCGATCGGGAAGATCACGCCGGAGCCGTACATCAGGAATCGGACCGCAACTGAGATGACGCGGCTGAGGTCCGGCAGCATGTGCCCGAGGCGGGCGAGCCAGAGGGCGAGGCCGAGGTTCAGCCCCGCCTGGAGCAAAAGGACGAACGGCATCAGCAGCCACATCACGCCCACCTCGACGCCCGGGGGGATCGCGATGATCAGCACCAGCATCACCGCCACCATGGGGAAAACGGCGAGCAGCTCGCGCAGCACCCCGGAGATGGGGACGGATGCGCGCGGGAACACGAACGCGCGGATCATGGCGCGGCTGGAGCGCAACGACACGGTGGCGCTGTTCATCACGCGGGCGGTGGAGCGGAACATGAGCACGCCCACGATCACGTAGGCGACGAAGTTGTCCATTCCGCGGGAGACCCCAAGGACTACACCGAAGATCAGCCAGTAGAAGACGGCGTCGATCAGCGGCATCAGGAAGAACCAGAGCCGGCCGAGGAACGTGCCGGCGTATTGGGTGCCGCTACGGCTGCGGGAGTCGCGCCAGATGAAGTGGCGGCGCTGCACGAGGTCCGCCCAGTACTGCGCGAGTCCGGGGCGCACGGTCGCGGGCCGCAGGTGGTCCACTGTGTGGCCCGCGGTGGTGAGGGCTGCGAGGAGCCCGCGGTTCTCTGTCGATGTCACCGGTGGTCCGCCCCTTCAGCATTCATCACGTCACTACTGTAGACGCCGGCGTAGACCTCGCCGTAGAGGCCGGCGGCTCGAGCCCAGGTGCGCTGCTCAGCCTGGTCACGGCCTCGCGCGAGCTGCGCCGAGGTGCGGCCCCCAGCTCCCACCGCCTGTGTGGTCGCGGCATCCGAGCGATGCGTGGTCGGGGCCTGCGCGAGGCCCGTGATCGCCGACGCCAAGGCCGACGGGTCCTCCGGCGGCACCAGCATGCCGCAGTTGCCGTCGGCCAGCAGTTCCCGCAGCGCAGGCAGATCGGAGGCGATCACGGGGCGGGACAGTGCCATCGCCTCCACCGGCTTCAACGGCGTCACTGAGCGGGTGACAGCGGTATCGCGGCGCGGCACCACCACAGCGTCCAGAGCCTGCACCCAGCGGGCCGATTCGCCGCGCGTCAGCCGCCCCGGCAGCACGGCCGCGTCCTCGAGCGCCAGGTCGCGCACCTGCTGCAGCAGCGCAGGGCGGCTTACGCCGTCCCCACCGAGCAGGAGCCGCACATCCGCGCCGCGCTCCCGAGCCTCGGCGACCGCATCCACGAGCAAATCGAACCCCTCATAGTCCACGAGGGAGGACACGGCCCCCACCCAGAACCCGTCGGCCGGCAGACCGAGCGCGCGGCGCGCCTCGACGGGGGTCTCGGTGCGCTCCAAAAGGGCAGCGTCGATCGAGTTCGGGACCAGGGTGATGGATTCGGCGGGCACGCCGCGGTCCACGAGCTCGTCCCGCATCGTCGCCGACAGGGTCACGACGGCGTCGGCCTGGCGGGCGAGGGCGCCTTCGAGTCCGGCGATGAGGCGGGCGCGCTGGGAGTCGAGCGCAGCGGCTCGTGCCTGCGCGGTGGGTTTCGCGGCTGCCCAGGTCTGCTCCATCAGGCCCCGCACTTCGAACACCCACGGGATCCCCGTGAGGTCCGAGACCGCGCGGGTGACCAGGGCGTTCGTGTAGTTCGTGGTGGTGTGCAGGTGCGTGGGCCGCTCCCCCATCGCGATCTCGATGAGCGCCGCTTCCACCTGCTGCCGCAGGCGTTCGATCATGGTCCGGCCGAGCCTCGTCGGCAGAACGCGGATGTAGTCGATGCCGTCCACCGTGTCCACGGGGCGGGCGCGCCACGCACCGATCAGCAGCGGGTAGCCCACGCGGGTCATCGCCCGCACCCGCATCCCCGCGCCCCTCTGGGCCAGGAGGATCGCGTGGGAACGCAGCGTGTACCCCGACTGGGTGTGCGGCAGGGAGTTCGTCAGGATGTGCAGGACCGTCGCCGCGCCGCTCGAGCCGTCGCCCTGCGGCACACCGGGCGCACCATTCTGATCGGCGGCCACGCCGAGACCGCGGGCGAGGCCGCGCAGCTCATCGGTGACGAGGTCGAACGCGGGATCGAGGAGTTCGCGTTCGGATTCGAGCCGCGCCAGGGACGAACGCGCCGCCCGCGCCCGAGCGCCCCGCACCCCTGGTCGGAGGGCGCGGCGAAGGGTCGCGATGGCGCCGTCGAGGTCGCCCTCCTGCCACAGCTGGCGGGCGAGCGTTGCCGGGTTGGCCCGAACGGATTCCAGGTCCGCGGCGCCGGGCGCATCGGGGGCGGGCGCCAGCTGCATCGCCACCGCCATCTCCCCGGCCAGACGCGAGGCGGCCGGCGCGGACCGGATCGCGTCCGCCGCATCGGCGTGGCGCCCCTGGACCACGAGACCGAACGCCCGCACACCGCCGAGGCGACGCGAGGACCGGCCGAGCTGTTCAGCAGCGACACCGACCGCGCGGGCCGCGCGCTTCGGCATCCGCCGAGAGATCTGCAGCCCCAGCAGCGCCGGATCGTCCACGGAGTGGCGCCACGCCACCGTTGCCAGCACCCGCACGGTGCGCGCCGCCTCACCCAGAGAACGCCGGGCCGCGCGGCCCCCTGACG
This sequence comes from Helcobacillus sp. ACRRO, assembly GCF_022347125.1. Taxonomy (NCBI): domain Bacteria; kingdom Bacillati; phylum Actinomycetota; class Actinomycetes; order Micrococcales; family Dermabacteraceae; genus Helcobacillus; species Helcobacillus sp. ACRRO. The sequence continues at coordinate 19,479 of NZ_JAKRNG010000006.1, read as the reverse complement.
CAGACCCGGTCATCGGCGCACCACCGACCCCAAGAGCTCCAGGTAATCCGCAGCGATCGTCTCAATGTTGGCGTGCTCCGCGAGCCATTCAGCGCCGCGGGACTCCCGCCGCAGGCGGTCGCGGTGCGCGGCGAGGGACTCGAAGTGGTCAGCGATCGCCTGCGCGTCACCGGGCGGGACCACATCGCCGGCGCCCGCCTCCTCGATGATCCTGGCGGTCTCCCCCGCCACCACCGCCGTGATGTGCCGGCCGGTGGCGAGCAGCTCATAGGTCTTCGACGGGATCGTCCACTCGAACGGCGCCCAGTTCTGCAGCGACACCAGCACCGTGTCCGCCCACACGTAGTGCGCACTCGCCTGCTCCTGCGGCACCCGAGACAGCACCGTGACCGGGGCGTCCAGCTCCGCCGCAAGTCGCTCCAACCGGGAATGGTCGAAGCCGTGACCCACGAACCGCACATCCAGAAGCGCACCGCGGGCCTTCGCGATCGCGGCGCCGCGCACCACGGCGTCCAGCCCCTGGGAGCGGCCGATGTTCCCGAAGTACAGAACCCGCAGTGCGGGCGCCTCCAGCGGCGGCTCCGGCAGGTCCATGCGCGGCCCCGTGCGCGGCATGTTCCGCAGTACCCGCACCTGCTTCACGCCGCGGTCCTGCAGGATATCCGCGAACCCGACCGTGGTGGTGACGACGGCGTCGGCGCGCTTCTGCAGGGCGCTGATCTGCCGGTGCACCAGGCGCTTGATCCGCACGGTCACGGCTCGGCGGCCCCGCACGGTGCGCGATGTGCCCGCGAGGCCGTAGCCGCGCCCGATCAGCCGTTCCGGCGGCGGGCCGTCCTGCGCCGACGGGAACGACAGCTCCAACGTTGCGCGGTTCCGACGATCGGGGCCGGCACCCGTCGGCCGCCCCAGTGCTTCCACCCGCGCCGCCGACGCTGCCCGCGGAAGCCTCACCGGCTCCGCCGACACGTGCGTCACCAGGTCCGGCCACGCGTCCCGCATCTCCGCCACGAACGGCACCCCGAGCAGCCGCGCCGTCACCAGGCCGGCCAGCAGCGAGGGGATGCCGGGGGCGGTGGCCACCACCACGTCCGGCCGAGCAGTGCGCCGACGGATGCCGAACATCCACAGGGCCAGAAGCGCAGAGTCGAAGGCCGCCACAGCGTGGTCAGCGGTGCGCGAGTAGATGTCGGATCGGTGCGGAAGGTACGCGCAGCGCACCACCTGCTCGCCGTATCGGCCCTCCCGCGTGGAGTGCACGTGGGTGCCGGCGCGCAGGTGGGGCGGCACGGTCCCGCTGGGATAGTGCGGCGGGGGCGCCACAACGGTCACCTCATGGCCTGCGCGGCGGAACTCGGCGATCAGAGACGCCCAGCGGCGCTGCGGTGCGCCGTACTCCGGCAGGTAGTAATGGGTGAACAGCAGAAGCTTCACAAGCTCAGACTAGACCGATCCGAGGGAGAGCCCCCGCCGATCACAGCGGCAGGGGGCTCCCTCTCATAGAGTCCAACGGTTGGACTGACGGCAGCGCGGATCAGTCCTGCTCACGCAGGCGAGGCATCAGCATGCGCAGGCATTGGCCGAGGTCATCGTCATAGAGCTGGTCGCCGGTGAGGCGCTCGCGCAGGAACGCTCCCATCCAGTGCACCACGAGCATGCGGGCGGCGAAGTCCGGTGTGACGCCGTCGGCGAGGCCGCCGCGGGACTGCACGTATCGGAAGTAGTCGGTGACGATCGACTCCACCTGGGCGCGCAGCTCCAGCAGGGGCTCACGGCCCGGGTGCTCTTCGTCCACGATCTCCGCCATGAGGACGGAGACGAGGGTGGCTTCGACCGTCACGGAGGACTGCCACGCCTTGATCTCCTCGAAGGAGTTGCAGTTGCAGAAGTCCTTCACGACCTGCAGGTACCCCTGGCCGGCGCGGTCGATGACCGCCAGCAGCAGGGACTCCTTGTGCGGGAAGTGGTGCAGCATGCCCGGGTGGGAGATGCCCACGCGCTCGGAGATGTCCCGCAGTGACGTGCCGCGGTATCCGTAGACCGCGAACAGGGCGGTGGCTTCGGTCAGGATCAGTTCACGGGTCTGTTCGCCGCGGGCCTTGGTCAGGTTGACGCGCGGACGCGCCTGTTCGCGGCGGCGGGTGCGCATCGGCGCCCGGGTGGTGCTCGGCGTGGACATGGGATACCTCCAGTGGGTGGTGGGAGAGGTGAATCCGCTGTGCCCAGTCAGGGGTATGACAGGCCCTGAAGAGTCGGATTCGGACATGTGCAGTGTCGGTCAGAATTTCGTATTGATGACGTGCTCGGCAATCTGAATGGCATTCAGCGCCGCCCCCTTGCGCAGATTGTCTGCGGCAACGAAGAGGACGAGCCCCTGGTTATTGGGGACTGCCTGGTCCTGCCTCACTCGTCCTACGAATGTACCATCCCGACCGGTAGCCTGTCGAGGACCCGGCAGATCGGTCAGTGACACGCCCTCTGCACCTTCAAGAACAGCGGTTGCGTCCTCCGGGGTGATGGGTGCAGAGAACTCTGCATGGACCGATAGTGCATGCCCGGTAACAACTGGAATGCGCACACAGGTGCCGGAAACGCGAAGATCCGGAATACCCAGAATCTTGCGCGACTCATTGCGGAGCTTCTGCTCCTCATCGGTCTCCAGAGAACCGTCGTCCATCAGATTTCCGGCCAGCGCCACCGCATTGAACGCAATGGGTGCTGCGTACACCTGCGGGGCCGGTTCGGAATCGACCTTGCCGTCCGTGACCAGAGCGGGGATGTCGCTCGCGAGGGTCTGGACCTGACTGGTGAGCTCCTGCACCCCGGCGAGGCCGGACCCGGACACGGCCTGGTAGGTCGCGATGGTCAGGCGCTCCAGCCCGGCCTTCTCGTGGAGGGCCTTCAGGGCGGGGATCGCCGCCATGGTGGTGCAGTTCGGGTTCGCGATGATGCCCTTCGGGGCGGTGAGTGCGAGCTCGGCGTTCGCTTCGGCCACGATGAGGGGGACCTCGTCGTCGCTGCGGAACGCGGAGGAGTTGTCGATGACGATCGCGCCGGCCGCGGCGAAGCGGGGTGCGTGCTTCTTCGAGGCGGCGCCGCCGGCGCTGAACAGGGCGATGTCCACCGCGTTGTCACCGGTGATGTCCGCGGTCTCGACGTCCTCCACCGTGTACTCCTCGCCGCGCACGGTCAGGGTGGTGCCGGCGGAGCGGGCAGAAGAGAACAGGCGCAGGTGCGAGAACGGCACCTCGCGCTGCTCGATCAGGGACAGCATCACCTCGCCGACCTGGCCGGTCGCGCCGACCACGGCGATGACGGGTGCTGAAGAAGTGGTGGTCATCGTCCGGTTCCTCCGTACACAACTGCTTCGTCCTGGTCCGAGTCGAGCCCGAACGCGGTGTGGATGACGCGGACCGCGTCGTGCATGCGGTCAACGTCGGTCACCACCGAGATGCGGATCTCGGAGGTGGAGATCATGTCGATGTTGATGCCCGCGTCGCCGAGGGCGCGGAACAGCGAGGCAGAGACTCCGGGGCTGGACTTCATGCCGGCGCCGATGAGGGACACCTTCGCGATCTGGTCGGTGTACACCAGAGTCTGGTAGCCGATCTCGTCCTTGACGGCGCGCAGCGCTTCGATCGCCTTCTTCGAATCCGCTTCCGGCAGCGTGAAGGACACGGCGACGGTGCCGTCCACGGTGGAGACGTTCTGGACGATCATGTCGACGTTCGCGCCGGTGTTCGCCACGGTCTCGAAGATCAGCGCGGACTTGCCGGGGACGTCCGGCACCTCCACCAGGGTGATCTTGCCTTCGCTGTCGTCGTGGGCGACCCCGGAGATGATCGGGGCCTCATGGCCGGGTTGGGTCGTGTAGGACACGGACTGTTCTCCTCGATCTGGTCGTTCAGTGGGCGGCGGCGGCCTGCTGCTTACGGGTGATGATCGGGTCCACGGGGAAGTCGCGGTCCGAGTCATCGCAGATGATGGTGCCGATCTTCCCGCTGTAGCTGGAGCGCACGTGCAGCGGCACGCCGAAGCGGCGCGCGTACTCCACGCAGCGCAGCATCAGGATCTTGGCGCCGCTGGCGGCCATCTCCAGCATCTCCTCGGCGGAGAGCTCGGGGATGCGGCGGGCGGTGGGGACGATGCGGGGGTCGGCGGTGAAGACGCCGTCCACGTCGGAGTAGATCTCGCAGACGTCGGCGCCGAGGGCGGCGGCGAGCGCGACCGCGGTGGTGTCGGAGCCGCCGCGGCCGAGGGTGGTGATCTCCTTGGCGCTGTGGGAGACGCCCTGGAAGCCGGCGACGATGGCGACATGGCCCTGGTCGAGGGCGCTGCGGATGCGGCCGGGGGTGACGTCGATGATGCGGGCGGAGCCGTGGGAGTCGTCGGTGATGACACCGGCCTGGGACCCGGTGTAGGCGTGGGCGGAGATGCCGAGGTTGTTCAGCGCCATGGACAGCACGGCCATGGAGATGCGCTCGCCGGCGGTCAGCAGCATGTCGAGTTCGCGCGGCGGCGGGGTGGGGGTGACCTCTTCGGCGAGGTCGATGAGCTCATCGGTGGTGTCGCCCATGGCGGAGACCACGACGACCACTTCATGACCGGCCTTGGAGTACTTGGCGATCCTCGCAGCGACTCGCTTGATCGCGGTGGCGTCCTCTACGGACGACCCGCCGTACTTCTGGACCACGAGGGCCATGCGCCTGCTCCTTCGACGTTGCGGTGACTACCGAGGTGAAAACTTTCAGTTAGCCCTCGGTAGATCTTGGCACGCTCTGCGCCCGCAGCCCAACAAGTGTGTCCAATTCCTGCCAATTGGACGGTCACCTAAGGCAGGTGCGGCATCCGTCGGGTGGCCGACATCCGTCGGCCGGGATGGGGACCTACCAGCGCTCCACCCGCCGGCCCGCTCCCCCGGCGCGTCGCTCACCGGCGCGGCCCGCACGCCCCGCGAGGCGACCGATCAGCCGGCGCGCACGCTCCCCCGTCGCGCCGACGCCGCGGTCGCGCAGCACATCCACCCCCGCGGGGATGCCGTTGCGGTCCGAGGTGGCCTCCGCGCGGTGCCGCAGGATCGGGCGGGCGGCTGCGGCGGACCGGCCGAAGTCGGGCAGGCGCACGGTGCTCTGCTTCTGCACCGGGGCGCCGTGGCGGATGCGCGCCGCGGGCAGCATCTCGTCCACACGGGTCCTCACCTGCTCCGCGCCCTGCCGCACGGCATCCTGCGCGGGAGCGGGCACGTGAGGGGCCGACGGCATCTGCTGCTCCTCGGCCCGGGCCGCCTTCTGGATCCGGCGCTCCTCCTGCGCGAGAGCACGGCGGGCCATCGTGCGGTGCTCCGCGTCCTGCACGTCCAGCCGCTGCGCCCACTGGGTGCGGGTCCCCGTCGGCGGCACGATCGCGGTGAAGTCCACCGGGCGGCGCGCATACCAGTGGGCCGGGCCCACCAGCACCGTCACCGCCTGCCGATGCAGCACGATCCCCATCGCGATGAACGCGAGCAGCGCCAGCGGCACCATGACCACCGGCTGCGTGAGCAGCGCATCGAGCGTCGCCCGGCCCGACCACCCCAACGGGCCGCGCAGCACCAGCAGCGCCACCAGGAGCGCCCCGCCGAGGCCGACGGATGCCGCCGCAGCGATCCACGACGCCGCGAACCGGTTCGGCAGCAGCCGCAGCAGGCCCGCATACGCCGCCGTGCTCGCTGCGACCCACCCGGCGAGCGACACAGCGGCCAGCAGGACGAGCGGCAGCGGGTAGCCGACCAGGTCGGAGGAGGAGTCGTACCCGGCGGCGATGAGCCACAGCAGCGGCTCCTCCATCATCAGCATCAGCGGGAACACCACGAGCGCGGCCACCCACGCACCCCGGATCACCGCTTCGAGCGCGCGAAGCGGCATCTGTGGACCGATGTGCAGATCCACGTGGGCGAGGTCCGCGGCGAGGACATGAGCGGCGCGGGGGTCATCGACACCGAGGACCGCGCGCGCCCGGTCCGAGCGCGCCGCGTCCGTCAGGGCGACTGTGCGCAGCGCCCCCACGCTCTGGATCCCCAGCAGCCTCGGCACCGGCACGGCGGCGCGCAGCAGGCCGTACGCGCAGGAGCCCGCCACCACCATCCACATCAGCAGGAACGGCCGGTGGGCCGCAAAGTAGTCCCAGCCGGCGTCGCCGAGCCTGCCCGGCACGAGCAGCAGGAACGGCACGGTCAGCAGCAGCGGCGCCAGCACAACGGCCGCGATCCGTCCCGCCACAGCCTGCTGGAACGCTGCCTCGGTGCCGTACGCGCGGGGCCGGACCCGCGCCGCCAGCAGCAGACCCGCCGGCACCATGACTGCGGAGACCACCGCTCCGAGAGCGGCGAGCCCTCCGGCCAGCAGCACGGTGGTGACGAAGCCGGAGGGGAATGTGCCCAAGCCGGTGTGATCGCGGGTGATGGTGCCGATGGCGGCGGTGCCGGCGAACACGCCGCCGAACCCGGCAAGGAGCGACCCCACGATGAACAGCGGCCAGACGAACGCGCCGAGCAGAGCGGCGGTGACGTAGAGGCCGACGGGTGCCTGCCTGACGAACGCCCGAGGCGATTCGGCGAGGATCTCACTGGGCAGGTCGATGTGCCGACTCTCGGGGCGCAGCGGCGCGAGTCGGCCGGGGGCCTCGGTGGGGTGGGGTGTCGGCATCGTGTCCATGCTTCGACACTACGCAGATCATGCGCGGCGCGGCATGGGTCCCGGTGGGGAGTTCGGCCCCGCGGACCGTTCAGCTCGGCCGGGAAGGCTCAGATCGAGCGGCGGCCGAGGAAGGCGCGGCCGAGCGTCATCTCGTCGGCGTAGTCGAGGTCTCCGCCCACCGGCAGCCCGGAAGCGAGGCGCGTGACCTTCACATCCTGCGCGCCGAGCATGCGCGCCAGGTACGAGGAGGTCGCTTCGCCTTCGATGTTGGGGTCGAGCGCGAGGATGACCTCGTCGGTCTCGCCCTTTGCGATGCGCTGCATGAGCTCGGAGATGCGCAGGTCGTCGGGACCGACACCGCCGATCGGGTCGATGGCGCCGCCGAGCACGTGGTAGCGGCCGCGGAATTCGCGCAGGCGTTCGATCGCGAACACGTCCTTGGACTCTTCGACCACGCAGATGATGTCGTTGGAGCGCCGGGCATCGGAGCAGATGCGACAGATCTCGGTCTCGGAGATGCCACCGCAGATCTCGCAGAAGCGGACCTTCTCCTTCACCTCGATGAGGACATCGGCGAGGCGGCGCACGCTCTCCTCGTCGCGGTCGAGCAGGTGGAAAGCAATGCGCTGCGCTGACTTGGGGCCGATGCCGGGCAGCGTCCCGAGCTCATCGACCAGATCCTGAACCACACCTTCGAACACGCGCCCCACTCTACCGGGGTGGGTGGGGCCCCGGGAGGCTGGCGGCCGGGCAGGCGGGCGGCCACAGGCTAGTGGCCGGGCAGCCAGGCAAGCAGGCGGGCGGGCTCACTTGTACGGGACTTCGCCGGAGAAGTCGATCTTGTTCGTGGCGTCGTTCCACGTGTACGTGGAGACGTAGTCCCTGCCGTCCTCTTCCATGTACGTGACGGTGATGGACGACGGGCTGTTCCGGTCGATCCGGTACCATCCGGTCTGCGCCTTGCCGGTGGTGGTGCCGATGTACGTGCCCTTGTGGAACAGCATGATCTGCGAGGCCGCGAACTCGGCGTCAGCGTCCGACGCGAGCGTCGCATAGGACAGCGGCAGGTTCGGATCGTACCCGTGGGAATTCGTCAGCCACCCTTGGAAGGATCCGTTTTCGGGCTGCTTCACCTTGCTGAACCCACGCTTCACTTCGGCGGGCGCGCCGTCGAGGCCGTCAGCGGCCGGGCCGTTCCCAGCAGGGCCGGGGTCCGGATTGTTGGTGGATGGCTGCTGCGCGGGCTGCTGCGCGGGGGCGCTCTGGTTGTTCTGCGCCTTCGGCTTCGGCGCTGCGGAGGACGGCGCAGCCGTCGGCGACGGTGCGGCGCTGGTGCTCTCCGCCGGGGTGGCCGACGGGGTCGCGCTTGCCGATTCGCTCGCGGTCTCACTGGGCGACGCGCTGTCGTCCGCGGTGGGCGACTCGCTGGGCGATGCGCTCGGCGAGCTGTCCTGGGCCGCCGTCTCCTTGCCGGTGAAGGTCGGAGAGGCGTCAGGATCGGACCCGCTGAACTGGTCGATCATGCCGCAACCGGCGATCAGAGCAGCCGACGCGACCGCGGCGGTGGCGGCGGCAACAGCGCGAGTGGCCCGAGTGGTCACAGATGTGCGGAACGTTCGATTCGTCCCCATGGCTGGACCGTACCCGGCACCGAGTCTCCGGGGGCCATTTCGTTATCTTTTTATGACCGGTTCCACCGGGCGTGACCAAAGCTCCGGATGTGTCGGCCCGTCGGCGCGTCTGCCCCCTCGGTGACGGGGCATGGGAGGGCGCCTGCCGGGGTTCAGGTGACACCCGAATCCGTCGGTCCTGCGCCGATAGTGTGGTGCGCAACTGCGGCGCGCCCGCGCCCCATGGAAGGAAGCTCATGCCCCAGTCCCCCGCACCGTTCGAGTCGGTGACCGTGCTCGCTCCCGAAGCGGAGCCGATCGCCGTGGTGAAGCAGACCGGTCTCGCGTTCGCTGACCTGCCCGCTCTGATGGATGCCGTGTTCACGCACCTCATGCCGACGCTCGCCGCCCAGGGTGTGGAGCTCGTCGGCGCACCCCTGTCCTATTACACGCGCCTGGAGCCGTCGGGCATCGACGTGCAGGTCGGGTTTCCGATCGCTGAGGAGTCGACCGCGGCGCTGTCGGAGCCTCTGCAGCTGGCGGACACGGAGTACACCGTGGAGCTCTCGCACTTGCCGGAGTCGCGGGTCGCGGCGCACACCTACATGGGTGGGTACGACGGCCTCGGCGGGGCATGGCAGTCGTTCCTCGGGCAGGTGGCGGAGCGCGGCCTGGTGCCGACGAAGCACTTCTGGGAGGTCTACGTCACCGAGCCGACGGCCGACGGGGACCCGGCGCTGAACCGCACAGACCTCTTCATTGCGCTGGACAACGACGAGGACGGCGAACCGGACGACCTCGTCGCCTGACCTGCTCGTGAGCTCAGACATCGGCTGCGCCACCGGGCGCGGTGGTCAGTAGGCGTCGGTGTTCTTCGTCTCGTCGATGACTTCGAGGACTTCGCCGCCGAGGATCTGTTCCACGATGTCGCGGCCGGGCCGACGTGACGTGGAGGGACCGGTGGCGTCGGCGTCGTCGCGGGACGCGCCGCCGAACGGGTCGTCGTCGATCGGGGCGGCGGCGCTGCTGACCGACGGGTTCCCCGCATCAGCGATGCCGGGGCCGCGGCCGCGGGCGTTCGCGAGGTTCTGTCGGGCGGCGGCGCGAGCGAGGTCGGCGCCGGACAGCGGGCGGCCCTGCTGGCCGGCGGCGGGGCCCACCTGCGTGGCGGCCGGAGCCGAGCTAGGACCGGAGGTCGAGCCGGGCGCAGAGGGCGGCTCGGCTGCGGGCGGCTGCGCAACAACGGCATCGCCCCAGGAGGCGGGTTCGGGCGAGGCAGCACCGGTGCCGGCGGAGGTGTCGCCGAAGGGAGCGGGGCCAGGGTCGGCGGCGGGGCTTGCGGGGCCCGCTGGGGGCGCGTCCTGTGCGTCGGCATCGGCCTGCGCTCCGGCATCGTCGGATCCGATCACGAGTGTCGCCGACGGGGCGAAGTCCGCTCCGTACGCCTCGCGCATGGCGGCGACGAGTTCGCCCTGGCCGTGGGTGCGCGGCTCGTCCTCCCCCGGCTGCGGCGGGAGGCTCACCGGGTCGATCGCTGCGGGCTTCGCCGGGGCCGGGCGCTCATCTGCGCCTCGTGATGCGGGCGCCTGCGCGGCATTCTGCTGCGCGGCAGCGGAGGCGCCTCGCTCGGAGGGGGCGGCGTAGCCGTCGTCGGCGGGGAAGTCGTCGTGGTAGGGGTCGAACGGGGGCTCCTCGTCGATGAAGGAGTCCTCACCGGCTGACCCCTGGGGCGCCGGCGGCGCCGACGGGGCGGGAGTCGACTGGGCAGACGCGTTCGCAGTGGGGGCAACGGACTCATGATCCGCGGCTCGTGGCGACGGGGATGCGTCGCCGGCTGCGTCGCCCCACTGTGCGGGTGCAGCAGAGGTTGCCGACGGGGCGGCGGACTGCACTGGTGCTGGCTCTGCCGCCTTCGCTGGCACTGACGCCTGCTGCGGAGGCGCTGCCTCGCTCGGCGGGCGGTTGACCACGACGTCACCCCAGCCACCATCATCGCCCGCCTGCGGAGATGCCGACTGCGCCCCACCGCTACTCGACGCGTTCTGCGAGCCCGGTCCAGTGCCAGCGGCACCCGTCGGCCCGCCGCCCTGCCCCTGCGGTCCGCGACCAGCCTGCTGCCCGCCCCGGTGCATTCCACCCTGGTTCGGGCCACCCTGCCCCTGCGGGCCGCCGGCTGCGGGCCCGCCGCTCGGGTCGCTAGCCGCCGGGCCGCCCGCCGCCGGGCGTCCGGCACTACCCGATGGGGGCATCTCTCCCCCGGCCGTGGCCTCCACGGTCACGTCGAGGTGGGTGATCTTCTTGACCGCTTCGGCCATGTTCTGCTGCGCGGTCCCGCGGTAGAACGCTGCCACCAGGCCGGTGGAGCGGAACGCGAGGACGAGCTGAGTGCCGTCGAACGAATGCACGGTGCCGTTCTGCGCGATCAGCGCCCAGGACGGCCGACGGATCGACTGCAGCTGGTCCATGATCGCCGACCAATGCTGCTCGATGCGCTCCGCCCCGCCGGGTGCAGAGCCGCCCTCGGCGGGAGGCTGCGCGGCACTCGGCTGCTGCGCCGACTGCTGGGCAGCGCTCGGCTGCACGGCGCTGGCCTGAACAGCACTGGGCTGCACGGCGCTGGCCTGGCGAGCGCTCGGCTGGGATGTGCTCTGCTCGGCAGGGCGCTGACCGTTCGCGCCGGTCGATGCGGCCTGCTGGCCGCCGCCCTGGCCGTTCTGCTGCGCCGGCGCGGACTGGCCGCTCGACGGGGAGATCGCCTGAGCCCCTCCCCCGCCGGGCTGAGCGACAGGTCCCCAATCATCAGCATCCGCGGCCGGGGCGGGCGCCGCGGACTGGGCAGGCGCCGCGGAGGGGGCGGAAGGTGCGGGCGCCGCGGACTGGGCAGGCAGGGCTGACCGGGCGGGCGCCTGCGGCGGCGCGCCGCCCGGCATCTGCTGCTCCGCCTGCGCCCGACGGTTCCGCGACGCCTCCGCCTGCGCACGCGCCACCTGCATCGCACGCTCCCGTGCCGACCCGCCCGAGCCGGCACCCGTCGGCCCCTGCGAGCCACCCGCCGCACCGGCACCGCCAGCGCGACCGGCCGCGGACCCGCCCGCAGCGGCACCCGTCGGCCCCTGAGCATGACCCGCCTGCGGCGCCGCCTGACCGCGCAGCATCAGCTTCGCCGCCAGCAGCTCCAGGTGCAGCCGCGGCGCCGTAGCCCCCGACATCGCATCCAGCGCCGCCGAGACGATCTCCGCGCAGTCCGTCAGCTCCCGCGGCTGGAACCGCTGCGCCTGCTCCATCAGCGCCTCCAGCTGGTCCACCGGCACATCCGGCAGCAGCTCCGCCGCATGGTCCGGCGCCGCCGTCAGCACGATCAGGTCGCGGAAGCGCGCCAACAGGTCCTCCACGAACCCGCGCGGCTCATGGCCCGAGCCGATCACCTCATCGATCGCCGTGAACAGTGCGTTCGCATCCGTCTCAGCGATCGCGAGGGTCGCCCGGTTCATCAGCTCGATATCGGTGAAGCCGAGCAGCGCCGCCGCCAGCTCCACATCCAGACCCCGCTCGTCCGACCCCGCCATCAGCTGGTCCAGCACCGACAGGGTGTCGCGGGCGCTGCCGCCGCCCGCACGGATCACGAGGGAGAGCACGCCCTCGCCCACCGGCACGTTCTCCTGCCGGCAGATCTCCTCCAGGTACGGCAGCAGGACCTGCGGCGGGATCAGCCGGAACGGGTAGTGGTGGGTGCGCGACCGGATCGTGCCGATGACCTTGTCCGGCTCCGTGGTCGCGAAGATGAACTTCACATGCTCCGGCGGTTCCTCCACCAGCTTCAGCAGCGCGTTGAACCCCGCCGAGGTGACCATGTGGGCCTCGTCGATGATGAACACTTTGAACCGGTCCCGCACCGGCGCGAACGAGGCGCGTTCGCGCAGTTCGCGCGCATCGTCCACACCGCCGTGGCTGGCCGCGTCGATCTCCACCACGTCGAGGCTGCCGGCGCCGTCCCGGGCCAGGTCACGGCACGAATCGCAGGTGCCGCAGGGAGTGTCCGTGGGGCCCTCCGCGCAGTTCAGACAGCGCGCCAGGATCCTGGCTGAGGTGGTCTTGCCGCAGCCGCGCGGCCCGGAGAAGAGGTAGGCATGGCCGACGCGGTTCGCGCGCAGCGCGCGGCGCAGCGGTTCGGTCACATGGTCCTGGCCGATGACCTCGGCGAAGGATTCCGGACGGAGACGACGATACAGAGCAGTAGTAGCCACCGCTCCAGCGTAGTTCAGGGCCGGGCCCGCGCCGCCCGGGTTGTGGATCACCAGCAGGACCAGCCGGTGGGTACGAAACGACCCCTCATGCACCTGCCAGAGCTCTCCTGCCCTTGCTGCCGTCAAGCCCTGGGGGATTCAGAAAGATGACACCGCATGAGGGGTCGCTCCCACTGTACACAGTGAGGGCCCTCCAGTCGAAAGGAGCGCGGCGCAGTTCACGCGCCGCGGCCCATGCCGCTGGCGGTCGCGCCGCTGCCCGTTCTGCCGGGGATCGCGCCGCTCAGGCCGGCGAGGTCAGCGCAGGTGCTCCGCCAGGAACGGATCCACCACGGCGAAGAAGCCCTCCGGCTGGTCTTGGCGGACCCCATGACCGGCGTTCGGAACCTCCGCCACCTCGACCAGCTCATTGCCGATCACTTCGAGCTCGCGGCGCTGCTCCGCGCCCACGAGGACCTCACTGGTATCCGAGGTGATGACCATCGTGGGGACCTTCAGCGCAGCGGCGACGTCCTGCCACGGCGTGGACGGCGCCACCTGGCCGAGCCGCACCAGCTCCGGGTCGGTCCGCAGCCACGACAGCACCGACACGACCGCATCCTCCGGGGCGCGCTGCGGCCGCTGCTCGACCAGCTCCTTCACCACGGCGCCCGGATCCTTCCGCGCACGCACGAGGTCATCCGACGCGCCGCGCGGGCCCCGCTCGCGGTACCCGTCGGCCTGCTCCTCGGTCAGCCAGGCGGGGTCCTCCAGCACCGCGCAGGCGACCTTCTCGGGGCCGACGCGGACGGCGACCTCGGCCATGACGGCGCCGCCCATGGAGTGGCCGATCAGGCCGACGGGGCCGTGGGATGCGGCGATCTCCTTTACCAGGTCGATCATCGTGTCGACCGCGGCGTCGGGTGCCGCAGCGCGCTTGAGGTCGTCGGCGCTGAAGCGGGGGGACGAGCCGTGGCCGAGCATGTCGACCGTGATCACGCGGTAGCCGGCGGCGGCGAGGTGAACGGTCTGGCCGTGGAGGGCGGCGGAGCTGCCGGTGACGCCGTGGACCGTGACGAGGGTGGGACCCGCCGCGGGCCCGGTGACGGTGTAGGAGAGGCGTCGATCAGAGCTGAGGAGGCCGACGGAGGCCGCGGAGCGAGTGGTGTCCATGCGGCGGATTGTCCCAACGCGCCCTTGGGGAGCGATCACGAACCGATAACGAATAGGTAACACTTACCCATGGCCGACAATCCTGGCTGGACGCAGATTGTTGAACAGGGCACACTAGCCGGGATCCCTATGGGGTGACCCAAGCCACAACGGAGTCTTGGCTCGCACCCCCTTCTCCTCGGAGGACACTCAATGGAACCACTCATCTCCTGGTTGAACGACGTCATCTGGTCGGACTACCTGGTCTACCTGTGCCTGCTCGCAGGCCTCTACTTCACCATCCGGACCCTGTTCCTGCAGGTGCTGCACCTGCCGGACATGTTCACCTCGATGGCCCGCGGCGCGAAGTCGCCCGACGGCATCTCCTCGTTCCAGTCCCTGATGCTGTCACTGGCCGGCCGAGTCGGCATGGGCAACATCGGCGGCGTGGCCACCGCCATCGCCTTCGGCGGCCCCGGTGCCGTGTTCTGGATGTGGGCCGTGGCGTTCCTCGGCTCCGCCACCTCGTTCGTGGAGTCCACCCTCGGCCAGATCTACAAGGAGAAGGACCAGGACACCGGTGAGTACCGCGGCGGCCCCGCCTACTTCATCGAGAAGTCCTTCGCCCACACCAAAGCCAGCGGCATCTTCAAGGTGTACGCGATCGTCTTCGCGATCATCACCATCCTCGCCATGAGCTTCTTCCTTCCGGGCGTGCAGGCCAACGGCGTCTCCCAGGCCGTCGACCAGGCCTGGGGCATCAGCCCGTGGATCTCCGCGATCGTCCTGGCAGGCGTCCTCGCCGCCATCGTGTTCGGCGGCATCAAGCGCATCGCCACCTTCGCCGGCATGGCTGTGCCGTTCATGGCCGTCCTCTACATCCTCGCCGCGATCATCGTCATGATCGTGAACTTCCAGCAGATCCCCGAGGTCTTCGGGCTCATCTTCCGCTCCGCCTTCGACGCCGAGGCTGCGTTCTCCGGGATGATCGGCGCCGCCATCGCCTGGGGCGTGAAGCGCGGCATCTACTCGAACGAGGCCGGTCAGGGCACCGGCCCGCACGCCGCTGCAGCCTCCGAGGTGTCCCACCCGGCAAAGCAGGGCTTCGTGCAGTCCTTCGCGGTCTACGTGGACACCCTGTTCGTGTGCTCCGCGACGGCGTTCATGATCATCTCCACCGGTGCGTACAACGTGTACCGCGACGAATCGATCGAGGGCGCCGTGGTGCACAACGGCAAGAACATGCCGATCGACCAGGAGCCCGGCCCCGCCTACGTGCAGTCCGGTCTGGACAGCCTGGCGCCCGGCTTCGGCCCCACCTTCGTGGCCATCGCCATCGCCCTGTTCTGCTTCACCACCGTGCTCGCCTACTACTACATGGCGGAGACCAACTTCACCTACATGAACCGGTACGTGAAGAACCCCGCTGTGCGCCGCGGCATCATCTGGTTCCTGCGCATCCTGATCTGCATCTCCGTCATCTACGGCGCAGTCTCCACCTCGGGCGCAGCCTGGGCCCTCGGCGACATCGGCGTGGGCAGCATGGCCTGGCTGAACATCGTCGCAGTGCTCATCATGCAGGGCCCGGCACTCAAGGCACTGAAGGACTACCGCGCCCAGAAGAAGGCCGGCAAGCTGTTCGAGGACATCACCTTCGACCCGCGCGCCCTCGGCATCGCCGGTGCGACCTTCTGGGAGAACCGCATCGACGGCATCACCGACCGCGAAACCGTCGGCCACGAAGCCGTCGACCACGAAGCCGTCGGCAAGCCGACCGGCGACACCACGCTCGACGAGCGTCGCTGACGGCCCGCACACCAGCTCCGCTCGGAGCATCGAAGCGCCCGGCTCACTGCCCCCGCAGTGGACCGGGCGCTTCACTTTCCCCGTCGGCCACCAACCCGCCCCCGTCAGCCGCCCACCATGTGAACACTCTGGTCTCGAACTGCCACGTTTCGCATACTTATTCCTCTGATCAGCAATCCACAGAAGGCAGACATGGCACGTCCATCCACCTCAACCCCGACGGAGGCAGCCGACCGCGGCGCCTTCTCGGGCCGCACCGCGTTCATCTTCGCGGCCATCGGCTCGGCAGTGGGCCTCGGCAACATCTGGCGCTTCCCCTACACCGCCTACGACAACGGCGGCGGCGCGTTCATGATCCCCTACCTGATCGCCCTGCTCACCGCCGGCATCCCCCTGCTGTTCGTGGACTACGCCATCGGCCACCGCTGGCGCGGCTCCGCACCGCTGGCGTGGCGCCGCATGAACCGTCGCGCAGAAGCAGTCGGCTGGTGGCAGGTGCTCATCTGCGTGGTCATCGGTGCGTACTACGCAGCGATCCTCGCCTGGTCGCTCTGGTACACCCTGTTCTCCTTCACCAAGAAGTGGGGCTCGGACCCCGCCGCGTTCTTCGGCGAGTTCACCCAGGCCGACGCCCCTGAGACCGCCTCCATCACCTGGGACTTCGTCCCGGCGCTGCTCGGCGGCATTCTGCTCGTGTGGATTCTGGTCGCCGTGGTCCTCGCGCTCGGCGTGCACAAGGGCATCGCGCGCTCCTCCGCAGTGTTCATCCCCCTGCTGATCGTCATGTTCATCGTGCTGGTGATCCGCGCCGTCACCCTGAAGGGCGCCGAGGTGGGCCTCAACCAGCTGTTCCAGCCGGACTGGAGCGAGCTGACCAACGGCAGCGTCTGGGTCGCCGCCTACGGACAGATCTTCTTCTCCCTGTCCGTCGCGTTCGGCATCATGCTCACCTACGCCTCCTACCTGAAGAAGAAGACCGACCTGACCGGGTCCGGTCTCGTGGTGGGCTTCGCCAACTCCGGCTTCGAACTGCTCGCCGGCATCGGCGTGTTCGCCGCGCTCGGCTTCATGGCGACTGCCACCGGCCAGGGCGTCAACGACGTCGCCGCCGCCGGTGTGGGCCTGGCGTTCATCGCCTTCCCCGCGATCATCAATGAAGCACCCATGGGTGAGCTGGTGGGAGTGCTGTTCTTCGGCTCCCTCGTGCTGGCCGGCTTCACCTCCCTCATCTCGATCATCGAAGTGGTCGTCGCGGCAGTGCAGGACAAGCTCGGCCTCGGGCGCCTGAGCGGCACACTCGCCGTGGTGCTCCCGATGTCCGTGATCTCCGTGCTGCTGTTCTCCACCACCTCCGGCCTGAACCTGCTGGACGTGACGGACAAGTTCATCAACTCCTTCGGCATCGTCACCGCCGCACTGGTGGGCACCTTCCTGGTCGCCTTCGTGCTGAGGGCCCTGCCCACCCTGCGCGACCACCTGAACATGTACGGGACGTTCCGCGTGGGCAACTTCTGGCTGATCACAGTGGCGGCCGTGGCGCCGCTGATCCTGCTGAGCACCCTGTGGCTGGATGCCAGCGACATCCTGAAGAACGGGTACAACGGGATGCCCAGCTCGTTCGTCAACACGTTCGGCTGGGGCATGGCCGGCGCTGTCGTGGTGGTGGCAGTGCTGCTGAGCCTGCTGCCGTGGTCCGCGCGCTCCAACGCGCACCGTCTGGACTCCGACGGCGACCCCATCGCCGATCCCGCGATCCCCGACACCCGCCTTGAGGCGCCGCACGGCCACCGCTACCCGCAGGAGCTGCGCGCCGATGTCGCCGCGGTGCGGCAGGCGGACCCGGTGGACGTCCCCGCCGGTGCGGTGATCGCCGGATCGCATGCCCAGCCGGACAAGGTGGGCCCCGGTGGGATCGCCGTGGAGGCCGAAGGTGAGTCCTCGGCCGCTGACCTCGGCACCGGCCAGACCCATCGGGCCCCGCACCCCGGCACTGATGCCGACATCACCGACACTGCCGCGAAGGGAGACGCCCGATGAGCACCGGAGCCATTGTTCTGCTCGTTCTGTCCATGGTCCTGCTCTGGGGCGGCCTCGGCCTCGCCGTGCTGAACCTGATCCGCAACGAGGACTACTCCGCTGATCGGCACAACCCCGACACGGCTGATGCGCCTGCCGACCGTTCTCAGTCCCGCGGCGGTGCGGACTCCGTCGGGCGCGACCAGGAGGCCGACGGGCACGCAGCGCTCAACGGTTCCCACGCCGCCGACCGGTGACGGCTGGCCGTGACTGCTGACCGCTGACCATTGCGGCCGGCCGCTCACCGGTGACCAGACGCCGCTCACCGCGCACTGCACGCCACGAGTGTGACCTTCGCCCCCGCAAGGGGGCTGAGGATGCAGGCAACGGGAGCGTCCGCTAGGATGGAAGCCACTGCTCGCGAGCACATGTGTTCGCGGACAGCTCGAGGAGGATTCGCATAGCGGCCTAGTGCGCACGCCTGGAACGCGTGTTGGGTTAATAGCCCTCGGGGGTTCAAATCCCCCATCCTCCGCCGAGCAGAAGAGCCCCGATCTCACGATCGGGGCTCTTCTCGTTTCCACGCCGAACGGCTCTGCCGTTCCCGCGCCGGAGCTGCAGCACCCAGCACGCCTCACGGACAGATTCCGCGACGAAACCGCCTCTCAGTGGCATCTGACTGCCCGAACGGCCGATTCTGTCGCGGTTCTTGTTCGGCCAGGCCCAACACGACCGAGCCCATCGAGCCGCGGCGTGCACTTTCCGACCAAAATTCCACCGATCCGGCCATTTTCGCGGCCGAACGGGCAATCTGCTCCAACTTTTGTACGGCGCTGCACCCGCCCGCAGCATCTCGCGCCCTTTGCACGACCACCGACGCCCCGCACCCGCGCTCAGGCTGGGCCCGTCACCTCACTTCGCGCGGAACCCTGCGATGTACGGGTCGTGGTCGGAGAACGCCGTCGCATCCGGGCGGTAGAAGTCCTCCCCCACCGTGCGGTACTGCGCGTACTGCAGCAGCGGCGACTGCACCGAGTTGATGTTCCAGACGTCGGCGCCGGTCATGCGGGCCGCGAGCGACGGCGAGAGAAGCAAGTGGTCCAACGAGCCGACCTGCCCGCCGAACACGTAGGAGAACTCGCCGGTCGCAGCCGGACGGTAGTGCGCGCCGTACAGGACGTGCATCGGGTCCTCCTGCGCGTAGGAGTTGAAGTCGCCGAGCATCGCGATGTCGGCAGAGCCGGAGTCCCGCACCAGCTGCGGCGTCCAGTCCACGAGGGCCTGCGCCTGTTCGATCCGGGCGGCGTTCCAGTTGCCCTGGCCGTCGCCCTGGTCCTTGTTCGGGCCGGCCTTCGGTGCGGAGCCCTTGGACTTGAAGTGGTTCACGACCACGGTGGTGGGCACGGCCTTCTTGCCGCTCTTGACTGCAGTGAAGGTGGCGGCGATGGGAGTGCGCGCGTTGTGGAAGGCGCCGTTGTCGCCGGCTTCCTCGTCGAGGGCCTGCACGTGGCCGGTGGGGCGCGCCTCGGCGGGCTGGTAGATGATCGCGTTGGTGATGAAGTCCTGGTCCTCGATCGCCGGCAGCTCGGAGTCGGGGATCTCGATGTAGTCCCATTTCGCGTAGCCGGCGTCCTTGTTGAGGGCGGCAACGAGGTTCTTCGTCGCTTCGTCCTTGCCCTCACCGAGCTTGGCGGAGTTCTCCATCTCCATCAGGCCCACCACGGAGGCGTCGAGACGGTTGATGGCGGCGACGGTCTTCGCCTGCTGGCGGTGGAGGTCGTCGCGGTCGAACACGCCTCGCACGTCGCAGGGGTTCCCGGCGACGTTGTTGGTGCCGTCGGTGGAGTAGTTGCCGCCCTTGCAGCCGAGTTCATCGCCGGTGGTGGTGAAGTAGTTCAGGACGTTGAACGAGGCGATGCTGATCTGCCCTCCGGGCTTCGGGACGGGGTGGGCGCGGCCGTGGAAGCGGGCGGGTTCGTCGCCGTCGGTGATGGGGCG
>NZ_JAKRNG010000069.1:0-616 GCF_022347125.1 Helcobacillus sp. ACRRO | reverse complement strand
TCGTGGCCGCCGGTGATCACGGCGCTCGTGGTGGCGGGCTTCGCGCTCGCGTTTGCGGGCTGGCGTTCAGCCAGCGGCGCCTTCGTGGACGACCAGTTGGCGGAGGTGGCGGACGCCCGGTCGTAACGCAACCGTGTCCACAATGTCGCTTCTGACGGCGCGGTGGGCGCGTGCCCTCGCTTACACTGGCGGGGATGGCTGACGTGATTGTGGGGCGGTTCGCCCTCATCGACCTGATCGCCAAGGGCGGCTCAGGCGCTGTCTGGCGCGCCTGGGACAAGAAAGTGGACAACGTGTGCGCGGCGAAGGTGCTGCGGCAGCGCGACTCCGCTGATCTCATGCGCTTCGTCCGGGAGAAGGGCGTCTCCTTCGATCACCCGAACCTCCTCACCCCGTACGGCTGGGGCGCGGAGGACGAGCACGTGGTGATCGCGATGCCGCTCGCGTCCGGCGGCACCCTCGATGGGCTCATCAAACGAGGCGGCCCCCTCGGTGAGGCTGCGACCGTGGTGATCCTTTCGCAGCTGCTGAAGGGCCTGCAGCACATCCACAACGAGCAGTGGATCCACCGGGATGTGAAGCCCGGCAACATCATGTTCGATGTCGGCGGCCCCAC
>NZ_JAKRNG010000068.1:0-655 GCF_022347125.1 Helcobacillus sp. ACRRO | reverse complement strand
GGGGGGTGTCCCTATGTTTCGAGTCAAGCCGCGAGAGCGGTCGGCTCGGGGGTAGGGGCGGTTGTCGGTGGCTGGTAGTAGGTGCCGTCGCGGAGCATGGCGTAGATGACGTTGCAGCGGCGGCGGGCTAGGCAGATCACGGCGGCGTTGTGCCGTTTGCCTTCGGCGCGTTTGCGATCGTAGTAGGCCTTGGAGATGGGGTCGTGGTTGGAGGCGACCCAGGCGGAGTAGAACAGGGCGTTCTTCAGGCGTTTGTTCCCTGACCGGGCGGGGAACTCTCCGCGGATCGAGGTGCCTGATCTGCGGGTGACCGGCGCGATCCCGGCATAGGCCGCGAGGTGGCTGGCGGACTCAAACGCGGAGCCATCACCGATCGCGAGGAGGATCTGGGCGGCGGTCTTGATGCCGATCCCCGGCATGCTCATCAAGACCGAGGCGAGAGGGAAGTCCTCCAGCATGCCCTCCACTTCGTGGGCCACGGTCGCGCGCTGTTCTTTCAGCTCTTTAACCTGGCCAGCGACTCGGGGGATCACCAGCTCAACCGCTGCGGTGGCGGGCACGATGACGGTCTGCTCGCTAAGGGCTGTGAAGATCTGCTCGACCAGCGTCTCGGGGTCGCGGCGTGAATGCGCGCGGGCGAACCGCAGCACCTTCC
>NZ_JAKRNG010000067.1:0-704 GCF_022347125.1 Helcobacillus sp. ACRRO | reverse complement strand
AGCTAACGCATTAAGTGCCCCGCCTGGGGAGTACGGCCGCAAGGCTAAAACTCAAAGGAATTGACGGGGGCCCGCACAAGCGGCGGAGCATGCGGATTAATTCGATGCAACGCGAAGAACCTTACCAAGGCTTGACATGCACTGGATCGCTGCAGAGATGTGGTTTTCTTTGGACTGGTGCACAGGTGGTGCATGGTTGTCGTCAGCTCGTGTCGTGAGATGTTGGGTTAAGTCCCGCAACGAGCGCAACCCTCGTTCCATGTTGCCAGCACTTCGGGTGGGGACTCATGGGAGACTGCCGGGGTCAACTCGGAGGAAGGTGGGGATGACGTCAAATCATCATGCCCCTTATGTCTTGGGCTTCACGCGTGCTACAATGGTCGGTACAATGGGTTGCGATACTGTGAGGTGGAGCGAATCCCAAAAAGCCGGTCTCAGTTCGGATTGGGGTCTGCAACTCGACCCCATGAAGTCGGAGTCGCTAGTAATCGCAGATCAGCAATGCTGCGGTGAATACGTTCCCGGGCCTTGTACACACCGCCCGTCAAGTCACGAAAGTCGGTAACACCCGAAGCCAGTGGCCTTACCCCTTGTGGGAGGGAGCTGTCGAAGGTGGGATCGGTGATTGGGACTAAGTCGTAACAAGGTAGCCGTACCGGAAGGTGCGGCTGGATCACCTCCTTTCTAAGGAGTATCTTTCGAGC
>NZ_JAKRNG010000066.1:0-866 GCF_022347125.1 Helcobacillus sp. ACRRO | reverse complement strand
TTTTATCAGCGTCGGTTGTTTGTTTTCTGCCGGGTTTCAAATTTTTTTATGGAGAGTTTGATCCTGGCTCAGGACGAACGCTGGCGGCGTGCTTAACACATGCAAGTCGAACGATGAAGGCCCAGCTTGCTGGGTTGGATTAGTGGCGAACGGGTGAGTATCACGTGAGTAACCTGCCCTTCACTTCGGGATAACTTCGAGAAATCGGGGCTAATACCGGATGTTCTGTCTGCACCGCATGGTGTGGGTTGGAAAGATTTATCGGTGGAGGATGGGCTCGCGGCCTATCAGTTTGTTGGTGAGGTGATGGCTCACCAAGGCGATGACGGGTAGCCGGCCTGAGAGGGCGACCGGCCACACTGGGACTGAGACACGGCCCAGACTCCTACGGGAGGCAGCAGTGGGGAATATTGCACAATGGGCGGAAGCCTGATGCAGCGACGCCGCGTGGGGGATGACGGCCTTCGGGTTGTAAACCTCTTTCAGTAGGGAAGAAGCCTTTGGGTGACGGTACCTGCAGAAGAAGCGCCGGCTAACTACGTGCCAGCAGCCGCGGTAATACGTAGGGCGCAAGCGTTGTCCGGAATTATTGGGCGTAAAGAGCTTGTAGGTGGCTTGTCGCGTCTGCCGTGAAAACCCAATGCTTAACGTTGGGCGTGCGGTGGGTACGGGCAGGCTAGAGTGTGGTAGGGGAGACTGGAATTCCTGGTGTAGCGGTGAAATGCGCAGATATCAGGAGGAACACCGATGGCGAAGGCAGGTCTCTGGGCCATTACTGACACTGAGAAGCGAAAGCATGGGGAGCGAACAGGATTAGATACCCTGGTAGTCCATGCCGTAAACGTTGGGCACTAGGTGTGGGGAAC
>NZ_JAKRNG010000065.1:0-892 GCF_022347125.1 Helcobacillus sp. ACRRO | reverse complement strand
TTACCCCTTGTGGGAGGGAGCTGTCGAAGGTGGGATCGGTGATTGGGACTAAGTCGTAACAAGGTAGCCGTACCGGAAGGTGCGGCTGGATCACCTCCTTTCTAAGGAGTATCTTTCGAGCGTTATGGCACTGTCGTGACCGAGTGTGTTGCGGGTGCTGCTCGTTGGGTGGAACATCAATGAATCAACAGGCTGCTGCTGGTTGGGCTGGCTCTAGTACGTGTCTCTTCGGGGGTGCTGGAACGGGTCTGGGTTCGGCTGGTGGGGTTTGGTAGGCACACTATTGGGGTGTGAGGCGGCTTGTGTCGTTTCTTCCCTGCTGGGGTAGGAGCCATCCTGTGTGGGTGGTGGGGCCTTGGTGTGGGGGTGTTGTTTGTCAACTGCATAGTGGACGCGAGCATCTTGTAAGCAATTTACAGATTGTTGCGAAACGAAACTTTGTTTTTGTTTTGTCTCTGTGTGTTCATTTTTATGTGTGTTTTGTTGAAGTTTTCAAGGGCGCACGGTGGATGCCTGGGCACAAGAAGCCGATGAAGGACGTGGGAGTCTGCGTTAAGCCCCGGGGAGGTGACAACCGACCTGTGAGCCGGGGATGTCCGAATGGGGAAACCTGCCAGGCGTTATGGTCTGGTACCTGCCGTTGAATGTATAGGCGGTATGGGGGGAACGCGGGGAAGTGAAACATCTCAGTACCCGTAGGAAGAGAAAACAATTGTGATTCCGTGAGTAGTGGCGAGCGAAAGCGGATGTGGCTAAACCTGGTTGGTGTGATACTCGGCAGAGGTTGCTGATCAGGGGTTGTGGGATGTGCATGGATTGGGCTGCCGCCTGGTCGTCGCTGTCAGTGTGTGGTAGGTGAATCCTTGTGAGTGGGGAACCGTAGTGGGTGTGA
>NZ_JAKRNG010000064.1:0-1049 GCF_022347125.1 Helcobacillus sp. ACRRO | reverse complement strand
CCCACCGAGCCCGCGCCCACCGAGCCCGCACCCATCGAGACCGCAGCGTCCGCGCCCACCGCGCCCGAGACCCCCTCGCGCCCAGCCGACGAGGTCGGTTAGACTCACCCCATCGGCATCGACCCGGCCATCACCGGAGAGCCGCGGGAAGAACCGGCCGCCCCAGAGCGGCCCCAGTAGAACCCGCCGGGACCAGCCCGTCACAGCTGATGAATGAGCGGGCGCCCCACGGGGCGCCAACCGGGGTGGTACCGCGCGCCCAGCGTTCCCGGGTCTGAGACTTCCCGACCCGCAGCAGCGCAAGGAGCAGTGCCCGATGGCCTACCCGAAGAACGGTGACGACCTCACCGCCTCCCCGAACCTCCCCGAGGTCGAGTCCGACGTCCTCGGCTTCTGGAAGCAGGACGACACCTTCCGCGCCTCCATTGCCAACCGCGACGGCGCCGAGGAGTTCGTGTTCTACGACGGCCCGCCGTTCGCCAACGGCCTGCCGCACTACGGCCACCTCCTGACCGGCTTCGTCAAGGACGTCATCCCGCGCTTCCGCACCATGTGCGGCTACAAGGTGGACCGCCGCTTCGGCTGGGACACCCACGGCCTGCCCGCCGAACTGGAGGCGATGCGCGAGCTCGGCATGACCGAGAAGCGCGAGATCGAAGAGATGGGCATCGCGACGTTCAACGCCGCCGCCCGCTCCTCCGTCCTGAAGTTCACGGACCAGTGGCAGGAGTACGTGGAGCGGCAGGCCCGCTGGGTGGACTTCGAGAACGACTACAAGACCCTGAACCTGCCGTTCATGGAGTCGGTGCTGTGGGCGTTCAAGACCCTGCACGACAAGGGCCGCGCCTATGAGGGCCACTCCGTGCTGCCGTACTGCTGGCGCGACCAGACCCCGCTGTCGAACCACGAACTGCGGATGGATGACGACGTCTACCAGGACCGCCAGGACCCGTCGGTCGTGGTCACCTTCCCGCTCACCGGCGAGAAGGCCGCCGGCCTCGGTCTCGACGGCGTGCACGCGCTCGCCTGGACCACGACTCCGTGGACGC
>NZ_JAKRNG010000063.1:0-1228 GCF_022347125.1 Helcobacillus sp. ACRRO | reverse complement strand
GACATGGGGCCTCCAGCGGGCAGATCGGGGTGACGGGCAGTGGTGTGACGGCGCCAGTGCACCGATCAGGGTAGCGCACCGGTACCGTGGAGCCATGACCTCCCGACCCCGCCAGCCGCGCCAGCATCCCGGCAGTCCCGGCGCGCCCTCTCCCGCCCAGCTCGCGGGCCGACGGAGGCAGGCCGCTGAAGTGCGGCCGGTCGACTACACGCAGATTCCCAGCCGAGAGGCGCAGCAGCGGGCCCGGGAGCAGCTCGAGGCGGGCGAGCAGAACCCGTCGGCCGCCCCGAAGCCGGGCCCGCGCAAGCCGCAGCGCTTCGAGCTGGTGCCGAACCCGTCGGCCGCACCCGACGACGCCGTCGTCACCCTCAATCCCTCCGACCCGCGGCCCTACACGCGGCCGCTGCGCGTGATCGAGCGGGAGATCCGGCTGCTGTCCGGGACGTCGCTCGCTGTGATCACACACGACACGGTGGTGATGACCGTGGCCGATCCGGAGGAAGTGTGGACCGCGGACAACGGCGCGAGCGATCATTTCCTGCGCGGCCAGTGGACTGTGCAGGTGCGCCGTGCGGACAACCATGTGATCGCGGTGCTGCCGAGCCGGTACGCGCTGAGCGTGCGGCCGGAGGAGTTCGAAGCGGAGGCGCCGATCGACGTGAGCGGACCGTCGAACCGTCGGAAGAAGGGGACACGGCATCCCGCTGACCTGCGGGAACTGCGGCTGCGGCTGAAGGCGCACGGGTTCCGGGTCAGCACCTCCGGCCCGACGCACGGGAAGGTGACGCACCCGGACTTCCCGGGACTGTTCACGCCGTGGGCGTCGACGCCGTCTGACCGGCGGCACCCGCAGATGGTGACCGCGCAGGTCAAGCGCGTGTTCGGCATCGACATCCGCGGGTGAACCGGAGGAAAGCCGCCGGTGGGTCGGCCGAAATCCGCGGGTGAGCCGGCTGCTGGGTCGGGGGGCGCGATAGCCGCTGCGGGGGCGGTGCGCGGCGCGGCCGGACAAAATCTGGAGCAAAACGGCCCGTTGAGGGCCCCGCCAGAGCAATGATGCCGTTTTTGGTCGGAATGTGCACAGCCCTCGCCGCCACGGCCGGTTTCAAGGGGGGGTGTCCCTATGTTTCGAGTCAAGCCGCGAGAGCGGTCGGCTCGGGGGTAGGGGCGGTTGTCGGTGGCTGGTAGTAGGTGCCGTCGCGGAGCATGGCGTAGATGACGTTGCAGC
>NZ_JAKRNG010000062.1:0-1324 GCF_022347125.1 Helcobacillus sp. ACRRO | reverse complement strand
CTTCCTGCCCCTCGCGAGCAGGGGTGTATGGCGGCAGGCCGATGCCGCATAAGCCATGGGGTGTCGCCATACGCCGATGCTCGTGCAGCAACGGAGGCGGGGCCGGGTGAGGTCGGCCGACGGGTCCCGGGGAGTGAGACGCACTGACTCCGGTTGCATACCCACCCGCTCGCCCGTATAGTTTTGCGCATGGTTGAGAAAGCATTCACCGCGGCCGTCGCCGGAGCCTCCGGATATGCGGGCGGAGAGATCGTCCGCCTGCTCCAGCAGCACCCGCGCCTGAACGCTGTCATCCTCACCGCGCACTCCAACGCGGGAGAGAAGGTCGCCGGCCACTTCCCGCACCTCGACCTCGATCCGGAGATGACGTTCGTCGACACCACGGTGGAGAACCTCATCGGGCATGACGTGGTCATCTTGGGCCTCCCGCACGGCCAGTCCGGCCCCATCGCCTCCCAGGTGCGCGAGCAGTCCCCAGACACCCTGGTGGTGGACCTCGGCGCCGACTTCCGCCTCGCCGATCCCGCTGCCTGGGAGGAGTTCTACGGCTCGCACCACGCCGGCACCTGGACCTACGGCATGCCCGAACTGCTGCGCGCCACCGGCACCGGCCAGCGCGACCTGCTCGCCGAGACACGCGAAATCGCGGTGCCCGGCTGCAACGCCTCAGCCGTCACCTTCGCGCTGATGCCGCTGGTGGCGGGCGGCCTCGTAGACCACGCCTCACTCGGTGCGGTGCTCGCCGTCGGCTACTCCGGCGCCGGACGCTCACCGAAGCCGCACCTGCTGCTGTCCGAAGCCGCGGGCGGCGCCGTGCCGTACAGCGCCGGCGGCCAGCACCGGCACATCCCGGAGATCATCCAGAACCTCGCCGCCGCCAGCGGGCAGGAGGCCGACGGATTCCGCCTCACCTTCACCCCGGTCCTCGTGCCGATGTCCCGCGGCATCCAGGCTGTGGTGACCGCGAAGCTCGCTGATTCGCAGACCCCGTCGGCCGCGATCACCCGGGCCTTCCACGACGCCTACGCCGATGAGCCGTTCATCCGCCTCCTCGGCGAGGGCGCGTGTCCGAACACGGCGAGCGCAGCCGGTGCGAACAGTGTCCTGCTCGGCTGGGATGTCGATGAGAAGTCCGGCACCGTCACCGTGATGGCGGCCCTGGACAACCTCGTCAAGGGCACAGCGGGCGCCGCGATCCAGTCGATCAACCTGGCGCTCGGTCTGCCGGAGGGCACCGGGCTCAGCGGCGACGGGCTGCGACCGTAGCCGGAGCGCGTCGGCGCACCTCGTCGGTGCCGCCCACGCCCTCCGGCCGCCCCAGCAG
>NZ_JAKRNG010000061.1:0-1376 GCF_022347125.1 Helcobacillus sp. ACRRO | reverse complement strand
GCGCCCGGCCGTCCCGACCCTGTCCCCGCCCCCGCACCCGCATCGGCACCGGCGGTGGATCTGCGCCCTGGCCTGCCGCGCACCACGCGGATCGGCGGCGCCGCCTGGCGGTCCGCGTGGCGCCGCGCCGCTGCCGCACCCGAGGCCGAAACCGGCGGCCTCACCGGACTGCCCGACCTGCGGGCCGGTATCGCCGAACACCTCCGACTCATGCGCGGGCTCCCCACGGACCCGGCCGCCCTGCTCGTCACCGCCGGCTCCCGCGACGGGCTCGAACTGATCCTGCACGCCCTCGCCGCGACCCGCGGCACCCTCAGCATCGGCGTGGAGACACCCGGTTACCCGGGCCTGCGGCGCGTCCCGCAGGTGCTCGGGCACCGGATCGTCCCGCTGGGCGTGGACGGCAACGGTCTGCGCGTGGATGCGCTGCCCACCGGGGCCGCCGCGCCCGACGCCGTCATCGTCACCCCCAGCCACCAGTACCCGCTCGGCGGTTCCCTCAGCCTCGACCGCCGCCTCGCCCTCCTCGAGTGGGCGCGCAACGAGGACGCCCTCATCATTGAGGACGACTTCAACTCCGAGCTGCGCTACACCGGCGCACCGCTGCCGCCGCTGTCCGCGATCGACCCGCATGGCCGCACCGTCCTGCTCGGCACGTTCTCGCGGCTGCTCAGCCCGGACCTCGCGGTCGGCTTCGTGCGGCCCACGGGTGCTGCACTTCTCGCCGAGCTGCGCGATGTCCGCGAGGTGCTGGGCATGCGCGTCTCGGCGACGACGCAGCACGCGGTGGCGCATCTGCTGGCGGATGGGACGGTGCGCCGGCACACCCGGACGGAGCGGCTGCGGCTGGGCCGACGGCGGGAGGCACTGCTCGCTGCGATGCTCGACGTTCCGGGGGTGCGGGTGCTGCCGATGCACGGCGGCAGCGACGCGGTGATCCGGTTCGACACCGCCGGCAGCCACCGCGGCCGCGCCGGCGCCGACCCGGAGGCGCGGGCGGTGGCGGCGTGCGCCGACGCGGGCATCACGGTGGGGCGCCTGTCGGCGGCGTGGGGCGCCGAGTCGCAGGCGGCACCCGTCGACCCCTCCCCAGCCGCTGCTGTGGGCGGCGTGGGCGGTGCGGGGATCGTTCTCGGGCTCGCCCGGCCGGCCGACGGGGCCTTCAGCGCGATGCTGCCGCGGCTCGCGTCAGCACTGGCGACCGTTCACCACACCCGATGACAGTGAAAAGGGGCGGTGAGGCTGACCGCGACCGCCCCGAGCAGGACCGGCCCGGCCGGCAGCTCCATGAGCTTCTTCATCGCGCCGTCCATGCCACCGGCGCTATCCGCAGACCAATCGCTCTCGAGGCGGGCGGGCGCGCGGGGCTGTCTCTT
>NZ_JAKRNG010000060.1:0-2420 GCF_022347125.1 Helcobacillus sp. ACRRO | reverse complement strand
GTCAACGCGTGTCTCTCGACCGGGCGGCAACACCCCCCGGACCATCAATGGCAGGGCAACAAAGCCATACCCGGCCGAGCGACCAGACCCCGTCCATCGGGGTGCTCACAAGGTAACGGGGCTCCCCGCCCGGTCCTTCGTGCATCCGGGGCATACCATAGTGGCGTCGTCCCTCTTCCCACTCTCCGGGCGCTGCTTCGACGACGAGCGCGCGTCCGGAAGCGAAGGATTCCTCCTCATGAAGTTCCTGCAACGGCTCGGCCGGTCGCTCATGCTTCCGGTCGCCGTGCTCCCCATCGCCGCGGTCCTCTCCGGCTTCGGCTACTGGGTGGGCGCGGAGTCCCTGGTCGGCACATTCCTCGCTGCCGCCGGCGGCGCCCTCCTCGACAACATCGCCCTGCTGTTCGCCGTGGGTGTCGCCATCGGCATGTCCACGAGGTCCGACGGCACGTCCGCCCTCGCCGGCCTCGTCTCGTGGTTGACGGTCACCACACTGCTCTCGCCTGAGACCATGGCGAAGTTCCAGGGCATTGAGGTCGATGCTGTCAACCCGGCGTTTGCGAACGTGAAGAACGTCTTCATCGGCATCATCTGCGGCCTCATCGGCGCGTGGGCGTACGACCGCTTCAAGGACGTGAAGCTGCCGGACTACTTCGCGTTCTTCTCGGGCAAGCGCTCGGTCGCCATCATCTCCGCGCTGGTGTCGATCGCGTTCGCGCTGGTCATGATGGTGCTGTGGCCGCTGCTGTTCAGCGCCCTGGTGCACTTCGGTGAGTTCATCGCCACGCTCGGTCCCGTCGGCGCCGGCATCTACGGCTTCCTGAACCGCCTGCTGATCCCGTTCGGTCTGCACCATGCTCTGAACGCCGTGTTCTGGTTCGACGGCTTCGGCATCGCCGACCTCAACAACTTCCTCGCCGGTGAGGGCACCTACGGTGTGACCGGGCAGTACATGACCGGCTTCTTCCCGATCATGATGTTCGGCCTGCCGGGTGCGGCACTGGCGATGTACGTGACGGCTGACAATGACCGCAAGAAGCGCACCGCCGGCATCCTGCTGTCCGCGGCGTTCGCGTCGTTCCTCGTGGGTGTGACGGAGCCGCTGGAGTTCCTGTTCATGTTCCTCGCGCCGGGCCTGTTCGTGGTGCACGCCCTGTTCATGGGCCTGTCGCTGGCGATCACGACCCTGCTGCCGGTGCGCTCCGGCTTCGGGTTCTCCGCCGGGTTCATCGACCTGCTGGTGCAGTGGGCGAACCCGATGGCGCAGAACCCGTGGATGGTGTTCCCGCTGGGCCTGTTCTGGTTCGCCGTGTACTTCGTGACGTTCCGCTGGATCATCCTGAAGTGGAACCTCCGCACCCCGGGCCGCGGCCCGGTGGAGGAGGACGAGGACCTCGCCGGTGTCGCTGCCGGTGGTCTCGCCCCGGCCGGTGCGGCGGTCTCCGCTGCTGCCCTCGGCTCCCACGCTGCTGGCGGCGATACCGCCACTGGTGGGCCGACGGGTGCAGGTACGGACAAGTACCTCGTCACTGCCGATCGGTTCATCACCGCCCTCGGCGGCGCGGACAACATTGAGGAGATCGAGAACTGCGCAACGCGGCTGCGCATGCAGCTCGGCGATGTGTCCCTTGCTGACGAGAAGGCGCTCAAGCGCGCCGGCGCTGCCGGTGTGATGAAGACCGGTGGCCACAGCTACCAGGTCATCTACGGCCTCAACGTGCAGTTCGTGAAGGACGCGATGGAGGACATCATGGAGGGTGTCCGCCAGGCTCCGTCCGCATCATCCGCATCGTCCGACCCGGCTCCCGCAGCCGACACTGCCGACGCCGCCTCCGCGGGCGCCGCTGGTGACGACCCGGCCCTCGCCGCCGGTGCCGCCGCTCCTGCTGAGCAGATCGTGCGTCTGCGTCAGCCGGTGGCCGGTGCGGTGATCCCGCTGGACCAGGTCGAGGACCAGACCTTCGCGTCCGGCATGCTCGGCGTGGGCGCTGCGATCGACCCGACCGAGGACACCGTGGTGGCGCCCGCCGCCGGCACGGTCGTGCAGGTCATGGACACCGGTCACGCTGTGGCGATGACGCTGAACGACGGCACGGAGCTGCTGATCCACATCGGTCTGGACACCGTGAAGATGGGCGGCAACGGCTTCGAAGTGCTCGCGGCCGCGGGTGACCAGGTGCGCGCGGGCGACCCGCTGGTGCGGTTCGACCGCCGGGCCGTCGAGGCCGCCGGCTACTCGGCCATCACCCCGGTGGTGCTGCTGGGTCGCGAGACCGGCACCATCGAGTTCGTCTGACCGGCTGAATCGTCGGTACGGCCTTCGGGCCGGAGCTCCAGGGCCGGGCAGGGGCACAGTCCCCGCCCGGCCCTTTCGCATGTCCGGTTCCGTCGGCCCCGATGCGTACCCCAGTGCCGTGCTC